>JANMSZ010000340.1:0-13894 GCA_031389925.1 Hyphomicrobiales bacterium
CCTGCGTGCCCCGCGCGAGCGGGGCACCACCGCTTTCAATAATGTGCCGGCAATCACCACATAGCGTGGTCATTGTGGATCGCCGGCGCAAAGCCGCGCGATGACGAGAAAAATAGGTCAGAGATGGCAAATATTACCGCCCAGATGGTCAAGGAACTGCGCGAGTCGACCGGCGCCGGCATGATGGATTGCAAATCCGCGCTCACCGAAACCAACGGCGAGATGACGGCCGCGCAGGACTGGCTGCGCAAGAAGGGCCTGTCCAAGGCCGCCAAGAAATCGGGGCGCATCGCCGCCGAAGGTTTGATCGGCATTCAAATCACCGGCACCAAGGGCGTCGTCGTCGAGCTCAATTCGGAAACCGATTTTGTCGCGCGCAACGATCTGTTCCAGGGTCTGGTCAAGATGATCGCCGACGTCGCACTCGACGTCGGGACGGATGTTGCGACGATCAATGCCGCCAAGGCTGGCAGCATTACCGTTGCGGAATCGATTTCCAACACGATTGCCAAGATCGGCGAGAACATGACGCTGCGCCGCGCCGCTTCCCTCGAAGTGAGCAAGGGCGCGATCGGGCAGTACGTGCACAATTCGGTCAGCGATGGTCTCGGCAAGATCGGCGTCATCGTCGCTCTGGAATCGACCGGCAAGGCCGACGAACTGGTCGCGCTCGGCCGGCAGATTGCGATGCATATCGCTTCGACAAATCCGCTGGCGCTCGAGGCGTCCGGCGTCGATCCGGAAATCGTGAAACGCGAGAAGGACGTGCTCGCCGACAAATTCCGTCAGCAGGGCAAGCCCGAAGCGATGATCGAGAAGATCGTCGAGAACGGTCTCAAGACCTTCTACAAGGAACAGACTTTGCTCGAGCAGCCCTTCATCTTTGACGACTCCGGCAAGAAGTCGGTCGCGCAGGCTGTCAAGGAAGCCGAAGGCAAAGTCGGCGGGCCGATCAAGATCACGGGTTACGTACGTTATGGTCTCGGTGAGGGCATCGAAAAGGCGGAAACAGACTTCGCCGCCGAAGTCGCCGCGGCTGCTGGACAGAGCTGATCGAGCGCGCATGATCCCGAAAAGTGGGCACCGGTTTTCGGATAAGATCATGCGCCACCTAATGAGGATCGCGAGACTATGAGTGATCCGGTCTACCGACGCGTCATCGTCAAACTGTCCGGCGAGGCGCTCAGCGGCGCCACGGGATTCGGCGTCGATCAGGGAACGGTCGAGCGTCTGGCGGCCGATCTGGTCGCGACTGCCAAGCTCGGCGTCGAACTCGGCGTCGTGGTCGGCGGCGGCAACATCTTCCGCGGCGTCGAAGTGTCGGCGCGCGGCGTGCCGCGCCCGGTCGGCGACACCATGGGCATGCTGGCGACGGGGATGAACTGCCTGGTGCTGGAGGCCGCGATCGAGCGGGCCGGCGCCGAGGCCCGCACGCTGTCGGCGCTGGCGATGACGTCGGTCTGCGAAACCTATAACCGCAAGCGCGCGCTCAAGAACCTCGGCAAGGGCCGCGTCGTGCTGCTGGCGGCGGGAACGGGAAACCCGTTCTTCACCACCGACACCACCGCCGTGCTGCGCTGCGCCGAGCTCGAGGGCCAGGCCGTGCTCAAGGCCACCAATGTCGATGGCGTCTATAGCGCCGACCCCAAGAAAGACCCGAAAGCCACGCGTTACGACCGGCTTAGCCACCAGGAAGCGATCGAAAAAGACCTCAAGGTCATGGACGGCGCCGCCTTCGCGCTTGCCCGGGAAAATCGGATGCCTATCATCGTTTTCTCGATCGCCGAGCAGGGTGCGATCGAGGCCGTTTTACGCGGCAAAGGGCGCGCGACCATCGTCGGCTAGCGCCAAGCGTTACGACGGCTTGTTCGGCGCATTAATTTCGGGGGGTCGCCATGGCGAACGCAACGCACGATATCAACGACATCAAGCGCCGCATGGCCGGTGCCAGCGTCGTGCTGAAAGGCGAATTATCGGGACTGCGCACCGGCCGCGCTTCGGCCGCCTTGCTCGATCCGGTGATGGTCGAAGCTTACGGCTCGCATATGCCGCTTGTGCAATGCGCCAGCGTCACCATCCCAGAGCCGCGCATGATCTCGGTCAACGTCTGGGACCGCTCGTTGGTCAAGGCGGTTGAAAAGGCGATCGTCGATTCAAACCTCGGCCTGTCGCCGGCGACCGAAGGCCAGACCATCCGTCTGCGTATTCCTGAGCTCAACACCGAGCGACGCAAGGAACTGGTCAAGCTCGCGCATAAATATGCCGAAGCGGCGCGCGTCGCGGTGCGCCATGTGCGGCGCGACGCTTTGGACGTGCTCAAGAAGCTGGAGAAAGAGCATAGCAAGGACGACATCGAGCGCTTTACCACCGAAGTGCAAAAAGCGACCGACGCTGGCATTGCCGAAGTCGACCACATGCTGTCGTTGAAGGAAAAGGAGATCCTCACCGTTTGAGGTCGTTCCCGATGCCCGACGCAGAAAGTCCGCAAAGCGCACAAACGGCGCCACGCCATGTCGCCATCATCATGGATGGCAATGGACGCTGGGCGTCGGCGCGCGGACTGCCGCGGGCCGAAGGCCACCGCCGCGGCGTCGAGGCGTTGCGGCGCACGATCCGCGCGGCCGGCGAAATCGGCATTCAGGTCATCACGATTTTTTCCTTCAGTTCGGAAAATTGGTCGCGGCCGGCCACCGAGATCAGCGAGTTGATGGGTCTGTTACGGCGCTTCATCCGCAACGATCTGGCCGAACTTCATCAGAGCAATGTGCGCGTGCGCATCATCGGCGAGCGCGAAGGACTCGATCCCGACATCGGCCGGCTGCTGGTCGAGGCGGAAGAACTCACGCGCGCCAATGACGGCCTGACATTGGTGGTGGCGTTCAACTACGGCGCCCGCCAGGAAATCGCGCGCGCCGCGCGTCACATCGCCGAGCAGGTGGCCAGCGGCGTACTGAAGCCTTCCGACGTCACGGTGGAGACGGTCGGCGGTTTCCTCGACGCGCCCGATCTGCCGGACCCCGATCTGATCATCCGCACCAGCGGCGAGCAGCGGCTGTCGAATTTTCTCTTATGGCAATCGGCCTATAGCGAGCTGGTGTTCGTGCCGACCTATTGGCCGGACTTCGACCGTGCCGCGCTTGAGGCGGCCATTGCCGAATACCGTCAGCGCGAGCGCCGCTTTGGCGGCCTCGTCGCCAAGACCGGATCCTAAGCCGCGTGGCCGCACTCCAAAGCAATCTGGCGCTTCGCATCGCCTCCGCGGCGGTGCTGGCGCCGGTGGCGGTTGGCGCGGCTTATTTCGGCGGCTGGCCGTTCGCGGCGTTCTGGGCGGCGGCGGCGATTGCGGTGGTGTGGGAATGGACCCGGATGGTCGCAGGGCCGCTCTGGATCGCGTCCGGCATCATCTACGCGACGACGATGTTCGCTGCGCCTGTGATTTTGCGTGGCGATCCGGCATTCGGATTGCTGGCGATTGTCCTGCTGTTCGCCATCGTGTGGAGTACCGATATTTTCGGCTATTTCGGCGGGCGCGCGATGGGCGGGCCGAAACTGATGCCCGCGGTCAGCCCGAAGAAGACCTGGTCGGGCGCGATCGCCGGCACGCTCGGTGCCATGATCGTTGCGGTGCTCGTGGCTAAATTTTTCGGATCGTTCGACACCGTTGCGATTGCAAGTGTCGCGCTGTTGCTGTCGGTCTGCGCGCAAGCCGGCGACCTTTTCGAATCCTGGATCAAGCGAAAATTCGGCGCCAAGGATTCAAGCCAGCTCATTCCCGGCCATGGCGGCGTGATGGACCGGCTCGACGGTTTCTGGGCCGCGGCGGTTGTCGGCTGCATCATCGGTCTGTTGCGCGGCGGCTTCGACGCGCCGGCGCGCGGCCTGCTGGTATGGTGAGCGCAAGGTGACTACATGACGCCCTCCAACCTCGCACGCTCGACACCCGTGCCGGCACCAAGCCCGCGCAGCATTACTATTCTGGGCGCCACCGGATCGGTGGGCTTGAGCACCGTCGACCTGATCAAGCGCGCGCCGGACCGCTATCGCGTCGAAGCGGTCACGGCGCGGCGCGGCGTCACGGCCTTGGCGAAAATCGCGCGCGAAGTCGGCGCGCGCATCGCCGTGGTGGCCGATCCGAATTATTACGCCGAGCTCAAGGACGCACTGGCCGGCAGCGGCATCGAAGCGGCGGCGGGCGAAGAAGCGCTGGTCGAAGCCGCGCAACGCCCGGCCGAATGGGTGATGGCGGCGATCAGCGGCGCGGTCGGGCTCAAACCCACACTCGCCGCGATCGAACGTGGCGCGACCGTCGCGCTTGCCAACAAAGAATGTCTGGTCTGCGCCGGAGCTCTCTTCATGCGGCGCGCGGCGAGCGCGGGCGCGACCGTGCTGCCGGTCGACAGCGAGCACAACGCGGTGTTCCAGGCGCTCGGCGCCGGGCGGCGCGAAGACCTCAAGCGCGTGATCCTCACGGCGTCGGGTGGTCCGTTCCGTACCTGGACGCTCGAAGCCATCAAGGCGGCGACGCCGGCGCAGGCGCTGCAGCATCCGAATTGGATCATGGGACCGAAGATCACCATCGATTCCGCGACGCTGATGAACAAAGGCCTTGAGGTGATCGAGGCGCATCATCTGTTTGCGCTCAGGCCCGACGAGATCGACGTGCTGGTGCATCCGCAATCGGTGATCCACGGCATGGTGGAATTCCGCGACGGTTCGGTGGTGGCGCAGATGGGCGCGCCCGACATGCGCATCCCGATCGCGCATTGTCTGGCGTGGCCGGCGCGGATCGAGAGCGCGGCGCCACGGCTTGACCTGGCTCAGGTGCGCGAATTGACGTTCGAGCCGGCCGACACCGTGCGGTTTCCGGCGCTGGCGTTGGCGCGCCAGGCCATGGCGACGGGCGGGGCGGCGCCGACGGTGCTCAATGCCGCCGACGAGGTCGCGGTCGGTGAATTCATTGCCGGCCATATCGGCTTTCACGGTATTGCCGCACTGGTCGAGGCGACCCTTGAGGCGGCGGCGGCCAGGGGGCTGATGGCCGAGCCGGCCAGCCTCGATGCGGCGCTGGGCATTGACCATGTTGCGAGAAGTATGGCTTTGGCCCTCTTGCCTGAAATTGCCTTAAAGTCATCCTAGTAAACTGACGAGTAACGATAGATGCGCCATACCGGGTGCGGGGTGAGGGTGTAATGAGTTTCGATTTCCTGGGTGGTATGAGCGCATTCGGCGGCGGCCTTGTCGGCTACGTCGTGCCCTTTCTGTTTGTGCTCACGATTGTCGTGTTCTTTCATGAGCTTGGCCACTTTTTGGTCGCCCGCTGGTGCGGCATCAAAGTGATGGTCTTCTCGATCGGCTTCGGGCCCGAAATCGTCGGTTTTAACGACCGTTACGGCACTCGCTGGAAACTCTCCGCGGTCCCGCTGGGCGGCTACGTGAAGTTCTTCGGCGACGAAAACGCCGCGAGCGTGCCAGACCGGGACGCCGCCTCTGGCATGACCGAAGCCGAGAAGAAGGACAGCTTCCAGTTCAAGCCGGTCGGGTCCCGCGCCGCCGTGGTCGCAGCCGGGCCCATTGCCAATTTCATTCTGGCGATCGCGATCTTCGCCATCGTGTTCATGACCGTCGGCAAGCAGACCACCACCGCGCGCGTCGATGCGATCCAGCCCAATAGTGCCGCGCAGAAGGCCGGCTTCCAGCCCGGCGATCTGGTTCTGGCCATCAACGGCAGTCCGATCGCCAATTTCAGCGAGATGCAGCGCATCGTCAGCGTTAGCGCCGGCGAGCCGATCCGCGTCGAAGTCGAGCGCGGCGGCGTGCCTGTCACGTTGAAGGCGACGCCCGAGCTCAAGGAGCTCAAGGACAGCTTCGGCAATGTCCACCGGATCGGCGTGCTCGGCATCAGCCGATCGATGGCGCCGGGCGACATCAAGACCGAGAAGGCCGGTCCGCTGCAGGCCGTCGTCATGGGTGCGCAGGAGACTTGGTTCGTGGTCGAGCGCACGCTGACCTATATCGGCGGGGTCTTTACCGGCCGCGAATCCGCCGACCAACTCGGCGGCCCGATCCGCATCGCCCAGGTGTCCGGCCAGGTCGCGACCGCCGGGTTCACCGCCCTGATCCACCTCACCGCCGTGCTGTCGGTTTCGATCGGGCTCCTGAACCTGTTCCCGATCCCGCTGCTCGATGGCGGCCACCTTTTGTTCTATGGAATCGAAGCGGTCAGGGGTAGGCCACTTTCGGAGCGGGCTCAGGAGTTCGGCTTCCGGATCGGGCTAGCCGTGGTCGTCATGTTGATGATTTTTGCAACTTTTAATGACATAAAAGGGATCTTCTTTCCGGGGTCGTCCTAAAAGCGTTGCTTGGGGGCAACTTTTTGAGGGGAAAGGGAGATTTGACCTGGCTCTTTCGTTTGCAGTGCGGGCAAAACGCTGTACAAAGCGACGAAAGTTAACCGGTAGGCTACCGAATCTGCGGCGGGGCGGCCGCCAAGGATCAAGAGGGCGCGTTGCGCATGGGACTTTGTGTGCGGTTGGTTCGGGGACTAGCCCTTAGCTGTGTCGTCCTCGCCGGTATCCTTGTCGGTACCGTTTGCGCGACTGTTGCGTCCTCGGGCGTTGCCGTCGCTCAATCCGTCAATTCCATCGTGGTGGAAGGAAACCGCCGGGTCGAGGCCGACACCGTCCGCAGCTATTTCCACGCCCGCGGCGGCCAGCTCGGCCCCCAGGAAATCGACGAAGGCCTCAAATCGCTCTACGCGACCGGACTATTTGCCGACGTCCGCGTCAACCGCTCGGGCGGCCGTCTGGTCGTCTCCGTGGTCGAAAATCCGGTCATCAACCGCGTCGCCTTCGAGGGCAACAAGAAGGCCAAGGACGATCAGCTCAAGGCCGAAGTGCAGTCAAAGCCGCGCGGCACGCTGTCGAAGCCGACCGTGCAGGCCGACGTGCAGCGCATCATCGAAATCTATCATCGCAGTGGCCGCTTCGACGTCCGCGTCGAGCCCAAGATGATCGACCTGCCTAACAATCGCGTCGATCTGGTGTTCGAGATCACAGAGGGCGACAAGACCGGCGTCAAAGATATCAAGTTCGTCGGCGCCAATGCCTTCTCGTCGGGCCGCCTGCGCGACATCATCAAGACATCGGAAAGTAACTGGCTCAGCTTTCTGCAGAGCACCGACATCTACGATCCCGACCGCGTTGAAGCCGACCGCGACCTGCTGCGCCGTTTCTATCTCAAACACGGCTACGCGGACGTGCGCATCGTCTCGGCCGTCGGCGAATACGATCCGGGCAAAAAGGGCTTCACCGTCATCTTCACGATCGACGAGGGCCCGCAGTATCGCGTCGGCGCCGTAGACGTGGTGTCGAACGTGCGCGCTGTCGATCCGGCGTCGCTGCGTGGTTCGCTGAAGCTCAGCGCCGGCAGCGTCTATAACGCCGACCTCGTCGAAAAGAGCGTCGAGGTTATGACGATCGAAGCCTCCAAGCGGGGCTACGCCTTCGCCACCGTGCGTCCGCGCGGCGATCGCAACTACGAGAACAAGACCATTAATCTGGTGTTCGTGCTCGAGGAAGGCGCCCGCGCTTACATCGAGCGCATCAATATCCGCGGCAACATCCGCACCCGCGACTATGTGATCCGCCGCGAATTCGATATCGGCGAAGGCGACGCCTATAACCGCGCGCTGATCGACCGCGCCGAACGCCGCCTGAAGAATCTGAATTTCTTCAAGACCGTCAAGATTTCCAACGAGCCGGGTTCGGCGCCGGACCGCGTCGTCATCAACGTCGATGTCGAAGAAATGCCCACGGGCGAGTTCTCGATCTCCGGCGGCTACTCGACCTCGGACGGCTTTATCGCCGAAGTGAGCGTTGCCGACCGCAACCTAATGGGCCGCGGCCAATACGCCAAGGCGTCGGTGACTTACGGTCAGCGCACCCGCGGTCTCGATCTGTCCTTCGTCGAGCCCTATCTGCTTGGTTATCGCGTGGCCGGCGGCATCGATATCTTTGCGCGCCAGAACTTGGCCTCGAATTACGTGTCCTATGACACCAAGACCATCGGCACGAATTTGCGGCTTGGCTTCGGCTTGACCGAGGAACTGTCGTTCGCGCCGCGTTATTCGATCTACCGGCAGGAAATCACGCTGCCGAGCATCTATAACAACTGTATCAATTCAGCGAATGCGACCATTAATGGCGGCGGGGGCGTCAATCCCACCAGCGAATCTCTGCTGCCGTTGCCGTTCAATAGTTCGACCGGCACCAACATGAACTGTTACTCTGACGGCGAGGCGTCGATGGCGGTTCGCAGGGAATTGGCGAACGGTGCAGTCATCACGTCGCTGGTCGGCTATTCGCTGGCCTACAACACCCTCGACAACAACAGGCTGCCGACCAGCGGCATGTTCGCCGAATTCAAGCAGGACCTCGCCGGCGTCGGTGGCGATGTGAAGTTCCTGCGCACCTCGGTCGATACCCGCAATTACTACGAAGTGATGTCCGACGTCGTCAGCGTGCTCCACTTGCAAGGCGGTCATATCGCCGGCTGGGGCGGCAAGGATTTGCGCATGCTGGATCATTTCCAGATGGGCCCGAACCTGGTGCGCGGCTTCGCGCCGTCCGGCTTCGGTCCGCGCGATCTGACGCAGGGAACGACCAACGATTCGCTCGGCGGCTCGATGTATTGGGGCGCGAGCCTCGAAGCGCAGACACCGCTCTACTTCCTGCCGAAGGAGATCGGCATCAAGGTGGCGGTCTTCGCCGATGCCGGTTCGATTTGGGGCTACAAGGGTCCGACCTCCTGGAACGTGACGGGTGAAACGCTTGAGGTTGGCCTCGACTCGCCCACGAAGGTTCGCTCTTCGGTCGGCGTCGGCTTCATCTGGGACTCGCCGCTTGGTCCGTTGCGTTTCGATCTGGCTTATCCGCTGTCGAAATATTGCGCGACGCCGACAGCGACTCCCGGCGCCGCACCAGTGTGCGACGTGACGCAGATATTCCGCTTCAGCGGCGGCACGAAGTTCTGAACGAAGTTCGAGACGGTGTTCGAATTTTGGCCGCCGTCGGCGCACCGTCCGGGGCAGCATGAGCGAGCCGACATTCCTGCGACACAGCCGCGGTCTCACGCTTGATGAGATCGCGACACTGTGCGCGGCGGTGCTCGAAACGCCGCCTCATGCGCGCCGCATCGTCAACATCGCGCCGCTCGACCGCGCCGCGCCGTCCGATCTCACATTCCTCGACCACCAGCGCTATGCCGGCGCCGCGGCCGCGACTTTTGCCGGCGCCTGCCTCACCACGGCAGCGCTGGCCAAAAATGTCCCGGCCCATGTCGCGGCGTTGATCGTTGCCAGGCCCTATGACGCTTTCGTCAAGATCGCGCGCGAGCTGTTTCCACACTCGCTACGGCCGTCTTCGCTCGGCAAGCCCGATAATTTCGCCGGCACCACGATCGATCCGACCGCGCGGCTGGAAAGCGGCGTCACGGTCGATCCGGGGGCGGTGATCGGCGCCGGCGTTGAGATCGGCGCCGGCACCTTGATCGGGGCCAACGCGGTGATCGGCGCCGAGGTGCGGATCGGACGCGATTGCGCCATCGGCGCCAATGCCGTGATTGCCTGCGCGCTGATCGGCGACCGCGTCATCGTCCACCCGGGCTGCAATATCGGCCAGGACGGTTTTGGTTTCGTCATGGGCGGCAGGGGCCATCTGAAGGTGCCGCAGGTCGGCCGCGTCATCATTCAGGACGACGTCGAGATCGGCGCCGGCACGGCCATCGACCGCGGCGCGTTGCGGGATACCGTCATCGGGGAGGGCACCAAGATCGACAACATGGTGCAGGTTGGCCACAATGTCGCGATCGGCCGCCACTGCATCCTGGTATCCCAAGTCGGCATTGCCGGGAGTGCGACGCTGGAGGACTTTGTTGTGCTGGGCGCGCGGGCCGGCGTAAAAGACCACGTGACGGTCGGCGAAGGATCGCAGATCGCTGCGACCAGCAACGTCAACGGCAACGTGCCGCCAGGCTCGCGCTGGGGCGGCACGCCGGCGAAACCGCTGCGGCAATGGTTCCGCGAAGTCAACCTGGTGGCGCGCATGGCGCGCGAGCAGGACGCCGGTTCGACGGTTGATGAGTGAGACGATTGTGATGGACGAAACCGTCAAGACGATGGAAACGGCCGAAATCGGCGATGTGTTGCGGATGCTGCCGCATCGCTATCCGTTCCTCATGGTCGATCGGGTGATCGAGATTCGCGGCGATGACCACGGTGTCGGCATCAAGAACGTCACGTTCAACGAACCGTGCTTCCAGGGACACTTTCCCGGCAATCCGGTTTTCCCCGGCGTGCTGATCATCGAGGGCATGGCGCAGACCGCCGGCGTGCTGTGCATCGCGCTCACCGAGTCGCAGCAGCCGAAATCGGTGTTCTTCATGACCATCGACAAGGCGAAATTCCGCAAGCCGGTGCTGCCCGGCGACACCATCGAGTACCACATGACCAAGCTCAACAAACGCAAGACCATGTGGTGGTATCGCGGCGAAGCCAAAGTCCGCGGTCAGATCGTGGCCGAAGCCGAAGTCGGCGCGATGATTTTCGACTCATGAGCGCCGGCATGATCGATTCCTCGGCGCGGATCGAGGCCGGGGCTTCGATCGGACATGACGTCACGATCGGTCCGTTCTGCACCATCGGCCCGCATGTCACGATCGGCGACGGCTGCCGGCTGGTCGGGCACGTCAACATCGCCGGCCACACCACGATCGGTCCGCGCACCGTGATCTATCCGTTCGCCTCGCTCGGCTCGCCGCCGCAGTCGTTCAGCTATAAAGGCGGACCGACGACGCTGGTTGTCGGCGCCGATTGCGACATCCGCGAGAACGTCACGATGAACACCGGCACCGAGGAAGGCGGCGGCGCGACCACGGTCGGCGACAAGTGCTTCTTCATGGTCGGCTCGCACGTCGGCCACGATTGCCATGTCGGCAACAGTATTGTCTTTGCCAATAATGCAATGCTCGCGGGCCACTGCACCGTCGGCGACTATGTCGTGTTTGGCGGTGGCGTCGCGGTGCGTCAGTTCACGCGCATCGGCGAAGGTGCGATGCTTGTTGGCCTGAGCGGTGTGCGTGCCGACGTCATTCCTGGTGGCATGGCGCAGGGGCCGCTGGCCAATCTGGTTGGTCTCAACGTCGTCGGGCTGCGCCGGCGCGGCCTTTCCAAAGCCGAGATCCATCGCGTGCGCGACGCCTATCGCGCGTTGTTCTTCGGCGAAGGCGGCTTCCGCGACCGGGTCGAGCGCGTCGCGGCGGACTATGCCGCCGATGCGCAGGTCGGCAAGATCATCGCCTTCATTCGCGCGGGCAAGCGACCGCTGACGATGGCCGTCAAGCGCTCCGAAGGCGACGAGGACGCATGAGCACCGCGCCGGTCGCAGGGCGGACCAGCCTCGCAGGCGAGAAAAGCCCGCTGGCGCTGATTTGCGGCGGCGGGTCGCTGCCTTTGGCGGTGGCGGATTATGTCCAGGCGCGCGGCCGGCCGGTGCTGCTGTTTCCATTGCAGGGCATCGCGCGGCCGGAAGACTATGCTGGCCGTCCGCACACCTGGGTTCGCCTCGCGATGTTCGGTACCTTCGCACGCGTGGCACGCGCGGCCGGCTGCCGAGAGATCGTGATGATCGGTTCGCTGGTGCGGCCCTCGTTTTGGAAAGTCCGCTTTGACCTGACGACGCTGCTGCTGTTGCCACGCATTGCCGCGGCTTTTCGCGGTGGCGACGATCACATCCTGAGCAGCGGCGTCCGCCTGATCGAAGAGCAAGGCTTCCGCGTGCTCGGCGCGCATGAAGTAGCACCCGAAATTCTGGTGCCTGAAGGCGCGCTCGGCCGTGCGCAGCCGTCGGAGCGCGACCGCGCCGACATTGCGCTCGGGCTCGATTACCTGCGCGCCACCGGGCCGTTCGACGTCGGCCAGGCCGTTGTGGTGAGCGGCAGGCACGTGCAGGCGGTGGAAGCGGCGGAAGGCACCGATCAGATGTTGAGCCGCATCGCAGAACTGCGCGCCAGCGGCCGCGTGCACACGCCGGCCGGCAGTGGCGTGCTGGTGAAAGCGCCCAAGGTCGGCCAAGACCTTCGCTTCGACATGCCATCGATCGGCCCGCTCACCGTCGAGGCCACGGCGCGCGCCGGACTTGCGGGCATCGCGGTGGTGGCCGGATCGAGCATTGTCGCCGAGCCGGCGCAGCTCATTGCCGCGGCCGATCGCGCCAATATTTTTGTCATCGGCACGCCGGCCGCGCCATGAGCCCGCATGTTTTTCTGGTGGCCGGCGAGGAATCGGGCGACCGGCTCGGCGCGTCGCTGATCGCCGCGCTCAAGCGTCACGCGCCGGGCGTGCGATGCTCCGGCATCGGCGGTTCGCACATGGCGGACGAAGGCGTGCCGAGCCTGTTTCCGCTCGGCGATCTGGCGATCATCGGTTTCGACATCGTGCGCAGCCTGCCGAAAATCTTGGCGCGCATTCGCGAGGCCGCCGACGCCGTGATCGCGGCGAAGCCGGATGTCCTGGTCATCATCGACAGCCCGGAGTTCACCCATCGCGTCGCGCGGCGGGTGCGCAAGCTCGCGCCCAACATTCCCATCGTGGACTATGTCTGCCCGTCGGTCTGGGCGTGGCGGCCGGGGCGCGCGCGCGCCATGCGCGGCTATGTCGATCATGTGCTGGCATTGCTGCCGTTCGAGCCCGCCGCGATGAAGCGCCTGGGCGGGCCGCCGTGCACGTTCGTCGGCCATCCGCTCGGCGAAAAAGTCGCCGCGCTTCGCCCGAACCCGGACGAGGCGCGCCGCAGGCTCGGCGATCCGCCGGTCCTGCTGGTGCTGCCGGGCAGCCGCTCGGGCGAAATCCGCCGTCTGGCGGCCGTGTTCGGCGACGCCGTGGCGCTGGTGGCGGAGCGGGTGGGGCCGCTGGATGTGGTCGTGCCGGCGATCCCGCGGCTGGCGGATGCCGTCCGGGCGGCCACCGCCACCTGGCGCGTGCCGGTCCGCGTGGTGACGTCGTCCGAGGAGAAGGACGCGGCGTTTCGGACCGCGCGGGCGGCTTTGAGCAAGTCCGGCACCTCGACCCTCGAACTGGCGGTCGCCGGCGTGCCGCTGGTCGCGGCCTACAAGGTGTCGCTGTTCGAGGAGATGATCGGCCGCGCCTTTATCCGGGTGAAGAGCTACATCCTCGCCAATCTGGTGCTGGACGAGAATGTCGTGCCGGAATTCCTGCAGTACCAGTGTACGTCGCAAGCGCTCGCCGGCGCCTTGGTGCC
This sequence comes from Hyphomicrobiales bacterium, assembly GCA_031389925.1. GTDB lineage: Bacteria > Pseudomonadota > Alphaproteobacteria > Rhizobiales > Xanthobacteraceae > Pseudolabrys. The sequence continues at coordinate 13,314 of JANMSZ010000340.1, forward strand.
GCTGATGGCCGATACGCCCGAGCGCCGCCGCCAGATCGCGGCCTTTGCCCGTTTGGACGCGATTATGGCGATCGGTACGGCGGTCCCGAGCGACCGCGCCGCCGACGTGATCCTTGATTGTGCCGCGGGCCTTAACCAACTGAGGGCCGGGGCAGTAGCGTCTGCCCCACCAAGGGCGTAGTTTGCCTGTCATCCTCCTGTCGCATAAATAACCGCCCGGAAGTTCGCCTTTGACCATTCCCGCCCGCGCCGCCATTACCGCCGTCCACGGCTATGTGCCGCCGGACCTGCTGACCAATGCGGAGCTGGCGCGCATGGTCGACACCAGCGACGCCTGGATCATCGAGCGCACCGGCATCAAGGAGCGCCACATCCAGAAGGGCGAGGGGCTCGGCACCTCGCATATGGCCGCGGAAGCCGTGCGCGGGCTCCTGGAAAAGACCGGCACCAAGCCGGAAGAAATCGATCTGCTGATCTGTGCGACCACGACGCCGGACATGCAGTTTCCGTCCACCGCCAATCTGATCTGCGACATGGTCGGCATTCGCGAAATCGGCAGCTTCGACGTGCAAGCGGCCTGC
>JANMSZ010000356.1:0-9321 GCA_031389925.1 Hyphomicrobiales bacterium
TCGCCTCACTGGTCGCCGGCAGGTTGGGTACTTCCGCCCTAGCGTTTCGGAAGATCGAGTGGCCGCGGGCGTGACCGTACTGAACATAGAACACCGGGTTTTCGCGGGACGCCTCGATGACTTTCGCGAGGTCGAAATCAAGCACCGCGTCATTCTTGCGATAGAGCATGTCGAAGCGCACGGCGCTGCGACCGACTTCGTCCACGACTTCGCGCAAGGTGACGAACTCGCCCGAACGTTTGGACATCTTCACCGGCTCGCCCGCGCGGAGAAGGCGTACCAACTGCACCAGTTTGATGTCGAGCGCAGCCTTGCCGCCGCTGACCGCCCTCACCGCCGCCTGCATACGCTTGATGTAGCCGCCGTGATCGGCGCCCCACACGTCGATCATATTGTTGAAGCCACGATCGACTTTGGATTTGTGGTAGGCGATGTCGGAGGCGAAATAGGTGTAGCCGCCGTCGGATTTTTTCAGCGGACGATCGACGTCATCGCCGAAATCAGTCGAGCGGAACAGCGTCTGCTCGCGGTCTTCCCAATCCTCGACATTGCCGCTTTTCGGCGGCGACAGCCGGCCTTCATAAACCTCGCCGCTCTTGCGCAGGCTCTCGATGGTGGCGCCGACGGTGTCACCAGAAGTATTTTGGCCGCCCTCGATCAGGGAGCGTTCGGAAAAGAACACGTCGTGATGCACGCCGAGCTGGGCGAGATCGTCACGGATCATGTCCATCATCATGGCGATGGCCTTGGCGCGCACGATCGGCAGCCATTCGGCCTCGCTCATCGTCGTGAGCTTGGCGCCATGTTCCGCGGCGAGCGCCGCACCGACCGGCACCAGATAATCGCCGGGATAAAGACCTTCCGGCATCGCGCCGATGTTTTCACCGAGCGCCTCGCGGTAGCGCAGGAAGGCCGAGCGCGCGAGCACGTCGACCTGGGCGCCGGCATCGTTGATGTAATATTCGCGCGTCACGTCGTAGCCGGCGAAGGCCAGCAGCGTAGCAAGCGCATCGCCGAACACCGCGCCGCGGCCGTGGCCGACATGCATCGGGCCGGTCGGATTGGCCGAGACATATTCGACGTTGACCTTTTCGTTCGCGCCCATGGTCGAGCGGCCATATTCGGCGCCGCTCTCAAGGATAACGCGCATCTCCTCGCCCCAGACATGCGGCTTCAGCGTGAGATTGATAAATCCAGGTCCCGCGACGTCGACTTTCTCAACCAGCGGTTCAGCGCGCAGCGCGGCGGCAATGGCATCTGCGAGTTCGCGTGGCTTCTTGCCGGCATCTTTCGCCAGGACCATGGCGGCGTTGGTCGCCATGTCGCCATGGCTCGCATCACGCGGCGGCTCGACCACGACGCGCGACAGATCGGCATTGCCGGCAAGCGGTCCTGCGGCCGCGCGCACGCGTGCGAGCATGGTGGTGAAAAGGTGTTGGGGCGCTTGCGTTGCGGCGGACATGGTGAGGTGCGGGTAAGGGATTTTGGAGGGTGAGTCAAAGAGGTGGTGTTTTCATTGAAGCAGGCGCTTGGCCGTACGGGCCAATTAAACCCCGCGTTTATTGCCCCAGGCCAGCACGTGAAGCTGCGGCAATACCGTAGCCTCGAACCAGCGGTCGGCGATGGTCCGCTCGACAAGCCAGCGCAGGCGCGCCAACAGGCCGGGGATGTCGGCCGCGTCGGGCATGGTCTCGCCCGCGGCCTGCAATGGCGTCGGGTTGCCGACCTGGAGATAGACCGGCAGCGCCGAACAGCGCGCCGCGGCGGCGCGCGCATAAGCGTAGTCGGCTTCGTCGAACACGACGATCTTGAGAACACAACGCGGGCCACCACGCGCGGCCACGATGCAGGCTTCAAGTGCATTCCAATCCGTCGTCATGCCGGAAGACGGCGGCTTCGGACTGAGGATCAGCCAATCGAGCTCGGCAAACCATGGCTGCGACACGCTGCCTTGCGTCTCCATGGCAAAGCCATGGCCGTCGCGGCGGCCAAACTCGATGAGGGATTGCAACGGCTGCGACGCCGGATTGCCGCCCGACAATGAAATGAGAATGGGCCGGCCGCCGGCAAGTTCATTCACCCGCGATATGATGTCCGCCGGCGCGGTCGGCATCCACACGCCGCGATACTCGGGCAGCACGGCGTACAGCGTGTCGCACCAAGTGCAGCGATAATCGCAGCCGCCCGTGCGCACGAAGACGGTCGGGCGTCCGATCAGCGGGCCTTCGCCTTGGATCGTCGGCCCGAAGATTTCGCTGATCCGGATTTGACCGGTCATGGCCGGTATTCCGCCCAGGTGCGCGGCGTTTCGCGGACCCGGACGGCGACAGCTTCCGGCCAGCGCGCCTTGCACCATTCAAACAACCACTTGGCGATGACTTCGGCCGTCGTCCTGTCGTGGCCGAGCACGTCGTTGAGATGATTGTGGTCGACCGTCTTGTCGATGAAATCTTTCAGCGCCGACAATTCGTGATAATCGCGCACGAAACCGATGCTATCGAGTTCGGCCGACTGCAGAACGACCTCGACCTCATAATTATGGCCATGCATCCGGCTGCATGGGTGCTCGGGCGGCAAGCCGCCGATAGTGTGGGACGCGGAGAACGCGAAGCTTTTTGCGATGCTGTACATACTTACCTCCGCAGACCGGTTAGTCGCGGACGGACGATGTCGCAAAGGCGGGAGAGCGCCGTAGGCGCAAGATGCGCGCCATCGCATCCGCACCAGCAGATACACATGATCAAGGTTCCTTGTTTTTCCCGGGTAGGCTGCGACCGGGCCGGCCATCAGCCGACGGTTTATTCGCTGTCACCTCTGGAGGCCGCGGTCAAGCCCGTAGCCCGTAGGCGGATTAGCGCAGCGTAATCCGCCAATCCGTTCGCCTCAACGCGGCGGGTTACGCCCCCTGCACTACCACCGACATGTCGCCTGCCTTGTTACCCGACTTGCGCCGCGCGGCTGGCCTGACCGTGACCTCAATGTCCTGACCCAGCACCGTCAAGAACTCCATCAACCGGCCAACCGACACCGAGGCTGGCTTGCAGCGCATCAGCGTGGAGACCTGCGCCTGTGTCGTGCCGAGAAGTTTCGCAGCCTCCTGCTGCGTGATGCCCCGCTTCTTAAGCAGCCGGTAGATTTCCAGCGTAAGTTTGGCCTTCAGCAATTCCTGCTTGGCATTGCGGAAGCCGAGATCGGCGAACACGTTGCCGCTGCTGTCTTCGTAGTCTTTTTTCCGTTTCATCATCGGCCTTCCAGGCAGCCCGTTCCCAATATCTATTTATATATATTCTTGCATAATCGCAAACGTTCCTACGGACTCAACGGCCACGCCATAAACTCCGGCGGATCGCTGCGGATGTTTTCGTAGAACATGCCGGTGAAAGCCGGCGCGCGCTCGGTGAGCGTGTCGCGCGGCACGGTCTGTAGCCGCGTCCATAGGCCGGCGACGCCGAGCCGCAAGCCGGCGCCGGCTTGGCCTTCCCTTTGACCGACCGCGCGCGCCTGCATCGTCAGCAGCCACAGCCGCGCGGCGGTGGCGCGCATGCGCGCCATCAGAAGCTCGATCCGGGCAACATCGGCATCGCCGCCGGCCGGCGGATTGGCGGCGAGTTCACCGTTGGCGCGCTCGATGGTGAGCAGCGCATCCATCGCCAAGCCGACGCGCGCGGAAAAACCGCCGAGCGGCGTCGGCTGCGCGGCATCAATCGCCGCGGCCTGGCCCGGATCGTCGGCCTTGGCCATGTCGATGCCGTAGGCGCGCACGGTATCCTGATGCAGCGCGAAGACCGCGGCGGCAAACAACAGGAAGACCTCATCGACCGCGGCAAAATCTTCAACCGCGGCGGTCACGGCCGCCGCCATGTCGTTCCAAGCTCGATCGAGATCGGCCATCGCGCCCCTACTCAATGCCACGGTTAAGCCATCGTATCGGACTTCGCTGCAATTAGCTGCAAGGCTGTGCAAAAAGCCCCGCCGTTATTGCGTTTGTCGCGCGGCGCACGCCGCATGGTTAATCAAACGTAAGCGTCTGTCTGATTGCGCATAACCTTATATTCGCACGTGTCCTCTAGTGTTTAGCCTCGTAACGAGTGAGGGGCGTAATGCGAGCGGACCAATTATCTTGGAACGTTGTCTCCGGCTGGACGGCGCAGGGCGAGATCCCGGACAAAGCCGGCTTGGTGCTTTATTTCGGCACGCGCGAGGCGCTGGCCAACGGCAAGCGCTATGACGAATTGCGCGACATGTTTCCTGGCGCCCACGTCGTCGGCTGTTCGACCGGCGGACAGATTCGCAACAACGATGTCAGCGACGACGACATCGCGGCAATCGCGCTGAGCTTCGCGCATACCGCCTTGAAGCTCGCGACCGCGCCGGCCACCAACGCGGCGAATTCGCGCGCCTGCGGCGAGAGCATCGGCCGCACGCTCGCCGCGCCCGATCTCGCGGGAATTTTCGTTTTGTCCGACGGGCTCAACGTCAATGGCAGCGCGTTGGTCGCGGGCATCACCGCGATGACCGGCAAAGGCATCCCGGTCACCGGCGGGCTTGCCGGCGACGGCGCGCTGTTCCAGGAGACGCTGGTCGGCGGCGATTTCGCGCCGCGCACGCATGCCGTGGCGGCGATCGGATTCTATGGCAACGCCGTGCGCATCGGCCACGGCAATGCCGGCGGCTGGGATGAATTCGGCCCGCGCCGCCGCATCACCCGTTCGCAAGGCAATGTGTTGTTCGAGCTCGACGGCGAACCGGCGCTCGATCTCTACAAGCGCTATCTCGGCGAGGAAGCCGCGGGCCTTCCGGGCACCGCACTGCTGTTCCCATTGCGCATCTACGATCCGCTGCGCCCCGACAGCGCGCTGGTGCGCACCATCCTGTCCGTCGATCACGACAAGGGTTCGATGGCGTTTGCCGGTGACATGCCGGAAGGCTGGGTGTCGCAACTGATGCGCGGCAATTTCCATCGCCTCGCCGCCGGCGCCGCCGACGCGGCGCGCCAATCGGTCGCGGCATTTTCCGAGCCGGCCGGCAATGACGGCGTCGCGATTTTGGTGAGCTGCATCGGCCGCCGCCTGCTGATGGGCCAGCGCACCGTCGAGGAAGTCGAGGCGGCGGGCCTCGAACTTGGGCCCAAGATGCCGACGCTCGGCTTCTACTCGTACGGCGAAATCTCGCCGCATGCACCCTCTGGCGTCTGCCAGCTCCATAACCAGACGATGACGGTCACCACCATCACCGAAGCAGCCAGGTAGCCGAACGTGCATCGACTGTTTGCCCGTCAAAAAGAACAGGCAACCAAGCCCAATGGCGAGGTCGACGTCGACCTGCTCGCCCGGTTGGTGACGGAAGCCTACGAGCAGACCGACCGCGACCACCACCGCACCGAACGTTCGATCTCACTGATGGTCGACGAACTCGATCAGCTCAACCGCACGCTCGAACTGCAGGTGGCGGAGCGCACGGTCGCGCTCGGCAATCGCGAGGCGGAATTGCGCGCGCAAAACACGCGCTTCGACGCGGCGCTCAACAACATGTCGATGGCACTGCTGATGTTCGACGGTGCCTCGCGGCTGGTGATCCACAACAAACGCTATTGCGAGATGTACGGTCTGCCGCCCGGGAACATCAAACCGGGGATGATGCTGCAGGATCTGCTGCGACAACGGCAGGCCGTCGGTACCTTTTCCGGCGATCCAAATGCCTACGTCGCCGATCTCAAGATCAAGATGGCGCGTGGCGAGACCTCCGACACCAGCATCGAACTGCCAAACGGCCGCACCATCGCGGTTTGCAACTCGCCGATGAACGACGGCGGCTGGGTGGCGACCCACGAAGACATCACCGAGCGGCGGCGCGCGGAAAAGATCATCGCGCACATGGCACACCACGATTCACTGACCGATCTGCCAAACCGCGTGCTGTTCCAGGAACGGCTCGCCGACACGCTGCTTGGCGCCAGAGTGGGCCAGCGGCTGGCGGTGTTCTATCTCGATCTCGATAATTTCAAGGCGGTCAACGATACGCTCGGCCACCAGTTCGGCGACGAACTGCTCAAGCGCGTCGCCGACCGGCTGCGCGGCTGCGTCGACGAGAACATCACCGTGGCTCGGGTCGGCGGCGACGAATTCGCCATCATCCTGCCCGACATCGCCAACACCGACGAAGCAGCGACCCTGGCGCATCGCGTCTGCAAGACCATCCGCGAGCCCTACGATCTGTTCGGGCACTTGGTGGTCACCGAAACCAGCATCGGCATCGCGATCTCGCCCGACAACGGCAGCCTGCCCGATCATCTGCTCAAGAACGCCGACATGGCGCTGTACCGCGCCAAGGCCGACGGCCGCGGCATCTTCCGCTTTTTCGAGCCGGAAATGGACGCCAGCATCAAGGCGCGCCGCGCGCTGGAAAATGCGCTGCGCGAGGCGCTGTACGAAGGCCAGTTCACGCTGCACTACCAGCCGATCCTCAACCTCGACGACAACCGCATCCCGTGCTGCGAGGCGCTGATCCGCTGGAACCATCCGGAACGCGGCATGATATCGCCGGCCGAGTTCATCCCGGTCGCGGAAGAAATCGGCCTGATCGTCGCCATCGGCGAATGGGTGCTGCGCCAGGCTTGCGCCGACGCGGCCACCTGGCCGAACAACACCAAGGTCGCGGTCAATCTGTCGCCGATCCAGATGCTCAGCGCCAAGCTGGTGCCGGTGGTGATCGGCGCGCTCGCCACGACCGGTCTGCCGGCGAGCCGGCTTGAACTGGAGATCACCGAATCCGTTCTGATGAAGAACACCGAGGCGACCGTCGCGGCGCTGCATCAGTTGCGCAGCCTGGGCGTGAAAATCTCGATGGACGATTTCGGCACCGGCTTCTCGTCGCTCAGCTACCTGCGCCGGTTCCCGTTCGACAAGCTCAAGATCGACCGCTGCTTCATCAGCGATCTATCGATCGACGACGAAAGCGGGCTGGCGATCGTGCGATCGGTCACCGCGCTGGCGAAAAGCCTCGGCATGGTCACGACCGCCGAAGGCGTCGAGACCAAGGAGCAGATGGAATTGGTCCGCATGGTCGGCTGCACCGAGGCGCAGGGCTATTACGTCGGGCGGCCGCAGCCGCTCAAAGACGTGTCCCGCCTGCTCAAGGACTACATGCCGAGGCAGGCGAAATCAGCTTAGCTTTTTTTGCGCATGATCTTATCCGAAAACCGGTTCCCACTTTTCGGGATCATGCGCTAAGTAAGTTCCGGCGTCGCGGCGAAATGCTTGGCGTGCTCAATCAGCGCATAGCGGTCGGTCATGCCGGCGATGTAGTCGCCGATGCGCCGCGCACGTGCGGTCTCGCCGGCTGAGCCGATGCCCTCGCTCCATTCGGACGGCAGTTCGTCCGGCACCTTGACGTAATAGGCGAACAAATCCCGCACCACCTGCTCGGCGTCGTCCATCACGCGCATCACCCGCTCGTGGCGGTACATGCGCGGATACAGGAAGCCCTTGATGGCGGCGTCGGCCTTCTGCATCTGCGGCGAAAACGCGACCAAGGGTCCGGCGGCGGCGCGGATTTCCGCCGCCGACGGCGTGTGCTGCGCCAGGCGGCGACCGGTTTCGGCGATGACGTCTTCGATCATGCGCGTGATGATCCGGCGCACCACTTCGTGCACGCGCCGGGCGGGATCGAGCGCCGGATGCCGCGCATCGATCTCACGCAGGATATCGCCGACGAGGGCGACCTCCGCGATGTCGTCGAGCGTGAACAGGTCGGCGCGTAGGCCGTCGTCGATGTCGTGCGCGTCATAGGCGATGTCGTCGGCAAGCGCCGCGACTTGCGCCTCGGCGCCGGGCTGCGACCACAGTTCCAGATCCTGGATCTTGTTGTAGGCGAGGATCGCGTCCGGCACGCCGTGTTCGGCATAGCGGGCAACGGGCGCGCCGGCGCGGTCGATCAGCGGGCCGTTGTGCTTGACCAGACCTTCGAGCGTTTCCCAGGTCAAATTGAGGCCATCGAAGCCGGCGTAGCGGCGCTCGAGGTCGGTGACGATGCGCAGCGCCTGGGCATTGTGGTCGAAGCCACCGCAGCCGCTCAGCGCCGCATCCAGTGCGCGTTCACCGGCGTGGCCGAACGGCGTGTGGCCGAGATCGTGGGCGAGCCCCAGCGCCTCGGCGAGGTCCTCGTCGAGGCCGAGCGCGCGCGCCAGCGAGCGGGCGATCTGCACGACTTCCAGCGTATGCGTCAGCCGGGTGCGGTAGTGGTCGCCCTCGTGGTAGACGAAGACCTGCGTCTTGTGCGCCAGCCGCCGGAAGGCCGCGGAATGGATGATGCGGTCGCAGTCGCGCCGGAACGGGTTGCGGGTCGGACTTGCCGCTTCGGCATGCACCCGCCCTCGGCTGGCGGCCGGATCGGCGGCAAAAGCCGCCCGTTTGGTGCCGGTTTCGATCGCCATTCTGGCTCCAAAGCGCGCATTGACCTCAAGGGTCGGCGCACTTAACTATCGGTAAGGCCGAATGCCAATAGCATGATGGCCAAAAGGACGTTCCAATGCAGGCCAACGTCACAGTCAGCGAACGCGCGGCCCGGCGGATCGGCGAGATACTCAAAGCCGAGCCGGCAGGCACCATGCTGCGCGTCAGCGTGGAAGGCGGCGGCTGCTCGGGCTTCCAGTACAAATTCGACATGGAACGCGCCAAGGCCAGCGACGATCTGGTGATCGACCGCGACGGCGCCGTGGTGCTGATCGACCCGGTGTCGGTCGACTACATGGCCGGCTCGGAAATCGACTTCGTCGACGACCTGATCGGCGCCTCGTTCAAGGTGATAAACCCGAAGGCGACCGCGTCCTGCGGCTGCGGGACCAGCTTCTCGCTATAAACGCTTCCAGCTTTACTCCGCCGCGACGGCCGGCTTGCCGTGCAGTTCTTCGACCTCGGCGACCTGCGGCTCGAGCCGCCGCTTGATCATGCGATCGAAGCGGTCGAGGTAGAGATAGATCACCGGTGTGATGTAGAGCGTCAGCAACTGCGACAGGCAGAGGCCGCCGACCACGGCGACGCCCAGCGGCTGGCGCAGTTCGGCGCCGGCGCCGGTGCCGAGCGCGATCGGCAGCGTGCCGAAGATCGCGGCAAAGGTCGTCATCATGATCGGGCGAAAACGCAGCAGGCAGGCTTCGCGGATCGCGGCCTCGGCGCTCAAGCCGACACGCCTGCGCTCCAGCGCGAAGTCGATCATCATGATCGCATTCTTCTTGACGATGCCGACCAGCATGACGATGCCGATCATGGCGATCACCGACAGATCCATCTTGAACAAGATCAACGTCAGGATGGCGCCGATGCC
>JANMSZ010000369.1:0-7489 GCA_031389925.1 Hyphomicrobiales bacterium
GTTAAGCATTGAAATTTATCGATTTTCCAGTGGCACATTGCCTCGGCCGCGCAAACCAATATATAGGGGCTACACAGTGGCGCGAGAAGGGTACTTGGACGTACTTGGCGGCCACCCGGTGACACCCCCGGCGTAGCCTTACGAGGCAAGCGCCGGTCGAACGGAGAGACCGTCAAATGGACGCGAAGAATACCATCGTAAAGCCGTTTCCTAAGCAGGGACTGTCCGAGCATGTGCGCGCGGCGCCGGTCTCGGTCGAGCCGCGCCCGTCGCGCGAGCAGGCCGAAGCCGCGGTCCGCACCTTGATCGCCTACGCCGGCGACGATCCGACCCGCGAAGGCCTGCTCGAGACGCCCAAGCGCGTTATCGGCGCCTACGAAGAAGTTTATCAGGGCTATCGCGAATGCCCGGCCGAGGTGCTCGACCGCACCTTCAGCGAAACCGGCGGCTATGACGACTTCGTCCTGGTCAAGGACATCTCGTTCTATTCGCATTGCGAACATCACATGATGCCGTTCTACGGCAAGGCGCATGTCGCCTACATGCCGGTCGACCGCGTCGTCGGCCTGTCGAAACTCGCGCGGCTTGTTGATGTTTACGCCCACCGGATGCAGACGCAGGAGCATCTCAATTCGCAGATCGCGACCGCGATCGAAGAGATCCTCAAGCCGCGCGGCGTCGCGGTGATGATCGAAGCGGAACATATGTGCATGTCGTTGCGCGGCGTCACCAAGCCGGGCTCGATGACGGTGACGACGCATTTCACCGGCGCGTTCCGCGAAGCCAACGAGCAAGTTCGTTTCATGACCATGCTGCGTGGGGCGCGCTAACGTTTCCCGTCATCCTTCGAGGCTCGCTTCGCTCGCACCTCAGGGTGACGGCGATAAACCGGAGTGCGATGTGAGCACACCAACAGTAACTGAAATTGAAGAGGGGCTCGCTCTTCTTCCCAAGTTCGACGCTGACGGCCTGATCACCGCGGTTGCGACCGACGCCAAAACGGGCGACGTGCTGATGGTGGCGCACATGAACGCCGAAGCATTGCGCAAGACGGTCGAGACGGGCGTAGCTTGGTATTATAGCCGCTCGCGCAAGGCGTTGTGGAAGAAGGGCGAGAGTTCCGGTCACATCCAGCGTGTCGTCGAGCTGCGCACCGACTGCGACCAGGATGCGCTGTGGCTCAAGGTCGAGCAGGAAGGCCCCGGCGCCTGTCACACCGGCCGGCGTTCGTGCTTCTACCGTGCGGTTCCACTCGGACAGGGCGGCCCGGTAAAGCTGGAATTCCGCAACGCCGACAAGACCTTCGACCCGAACGCGGTCTATCCGGGTTCCGCCGCGAAACCTTCGCGTTAAACGCGAATTGTTTTCCTAAAACGCAGGATTGTCTGTAGATTTGTGCCCACGCCCGGTTCGCGTTGCAGCCTGATTGTTGGCTGTGTGTGGGGGAGCGGCAATGGGAAGTCGTGGGGAACGTCAACGGCGCTTCTGCCTGATTTTGGTCAAGCCGTCGCATTACGACGAGGACGGCTACGTCCTCCAATGGGTGCGCTCGCCGATCCCGTCCAACTCGCTCGCTTCGCTGTACGGCCTTGCGCAGGATTGCGCCAAGCGGAAAATCCTCGGCGATGACGTCGAGATCGAGATTCACGCGCTCGACGAGACCAATACCCGCATCCGTCCCGAACGCCTCGTCAAGCTGATCGAAGCGGCCGGCGCCGGCATGGTGATGCTCACCGGCGTGCAGTCGAACCAGTTCCCGCGCTCGCTCGATCTGGCGAAGCCCTTGCGCGAACGCGGCATCCAGGTCGGCATTGGCGGCTTCCACGTCTCCGGCGTGCTGTCGATGCTCAATGGCGTCGACGCTGATCTTGACCGCGCCAAGGCGCTGGGCGTGTCGCTGTTCGCCGGCGAGGCGGAAGGCCGGCTCGACGAAGTGCTGCATGATGCCGCCGTGGGCATGCTCAAGCCGCTTTACAATTACATGCACGATCTGCCCGGCATCGACGGCACGCCGATTCCGCTGATGGCGGTCGAGCGCGCGCAACGCACGGCGGGCGGCACCACCTCATTCGACGCCGGCCGCGGCTGTCCGTACCAATGTTCGTTCTGCACCATCATCAATGTGCAAGGCCGCAAGTCGCGCCGCCGCACGCCCGATGACATCGAGCTCATCGTGCGCACCAATTATGCGCAAGGGTTGCGTGCCTTCTTCATCACCGACGACAACTTCGCCCGCAACAAGGATTGGGAGCCGATCCTCGACCGCATCATCCACCTGCGTCAGGTCGAGAAATTCAACATCAGCTTCATCATCCAGGTTGACACGCTCTGCTACAAGTTGCCGAACTTCATCGACAAATGCGCGCGGGCCGGCGTTAAGCGCGTCTTCATCGGACTGGAGAACATCAACCCGGACAATCTCGCCGGCGCCAAGAAGAAGCAGAACAAGATCACCGAATACCGGCAGATGCTGCTCGGCTGGAAGAACGCTGGCGTCATCACTTATGCAGGCTACATTCTCGGCTTCCCCAACGACACGTACGAGTCGATCATGCACGACATCGACGTGATCAAGCGCGAGCTGCCGGTCGATCTCCTGGAGTTTTTCTATCTGACGCCGCTGCCGGGCTCGGAGGATCATCTCAAGCTGCACCGCGCCGGCGTGGCGCTCGATCCCGACATGAACAAATACGACCTCAACCACGTGTGCACGGCCCATCCGAAGATGTCGCATGAGGAATGGGACCGCGCCTACAAGGCGGCGTGGCAGCGGTATTACACCCTCGAGCACATCGAGACGGTGATGCGGCGCGTGGCGGTGACCAAGGCGAACGCCAGCAACGCGCTGTTTTTGATCACCTGGTTCATGGGTTCGATCAATATCGAACACATCCATCCGCTCGAAAGCGGTGTCCTGCGGCTGAAATTCCGCAGGGACCGGCGGCCGGGCTTTGCTCGCGAGCCGATGTGGTCGTTCTATCCGAAATATTTCGTCGAGGTCTTCAGCAAGCTGGTGCGTTGGACCCATCTCTACTTCAAGCTGCGGCGCATTTATCTGCGAATCAAATTCGATCCGAACCGCTATGTCTATACCGACACCGCCATGACGCCGGTGACTGCCGACGAGGCCGAAACGCACGAACTGTTCAACAACGACGCGGCGCGCGCCTATGTGGCGCAGACCAACCGGCTGAAGAATATCCAAGAGCACGCGCACGACCACGCACACGCCAAAGTGCCGGTCGAGGCGGCGGAGTAGGGCGCGGACTTCTTAGTCACTGTCGGTGGGACATTGCCCACTGATCTTTGCGCGCTGGCAACGACGCCCCGTTGACCCGCGGCCCCGGTTGTATTCTGCTGCTGCGAAAGCAGAAACGACATCGGGGAAACGCCATGAATATCGGCCGCCAGTTTACCGCCGCCTTGATTGCAGGCGTTTTTGGCATTGCCACGCCGTGTTTCGCACAGAACACCGTCAAGATCGGCCTCCTTGTGCCGATGACCGGGCCGTTCACCTCCACCGGGAAGCAGTTGGTGGCCGGCGCCAGGCTCTACATGCAGCTCAAGGGCGACACGGTTGCCGGCAAGAAGATAGAACTGATCATCAAGGATGACGCCGGTAACGCCGAGACGACCAAGCGTCTCGCCCAGGAGCTTGTCGTCAACGATAAGGTGCACGTCCTGGCTGGATTTGGGCTGACGCCTGGGGCAATGGCGACCGCGCCGATTGCGACCGAGGCCAAAATTCCACAAGTCGTGATGATGGCTGCGACCTCGGTCATTACCGAGCGTTCGCCTTATATCGTGCGGACGAGCTTCTCGGTGCCGCAGACCACGGTTCCGCTGGCCACGTGGGCGGCGGAGAACGGAATCAAGACGGTGGTGACCGTCGTCGCGGACTATGCGCCGGGCATCGACGTCGAGACCGCGTTCAAGCAGCGCTTCGAGGCCGCGGGCGGCAAGGTGATCGAATCGCTGCGGGTGCCGTTGGCGAGCCCCGACTTCGCGCCCGCGCTGCAGCGCGTCGCGGACGCCAAACCGGATGCGCTTTTAGGGTTTGTTCCGGCCGGCGTCGGCCCGATCTTCGTGCGGCAATTCGTCGAACGCGGCCTCAATAAATCCGGCATTAAATTTATCGCCGAAGGCAGTCTGACGGAGGACAACATCGTTAACGAGATTGGCGACGCGGCGCTGGGCGTCATCACCACGCATCACTATTCGGCGGCCCACAATAGTCCGGAAAACAAGGCGTTCGTCGCCGACTTCAAGAAAGCTACTAGCGGCATGCGTCCGAACCTGATGGCGGTTCAGAGCTACGACGGCATGCACTTGATCTACGAAGCGTTGAAGAAAACCAACGGTGCGACCGACGGCGACGCGCTGGTCGCCGCGATGAAGGGTATGAGTTGGATCAGTCCGCGCGGGCCGATGAGCATCGACCCCGCGACGCGCGAGGTGATCCAGAACATCTACATCCGCAAGGTGGAGCGGGTGGGCGGTGAACTGTACAACGTCGAGTTCGTGACCATCCCCAACTTCAAGGATCCGTCCAAGACGAAGGCTGCGAATTGAGCGACATGCAGCGCGAAGTCGCCGCAATGCGGCTTCGCCTCGACCGAGGAAGACAATACGCTGGCCGAGGATGAGCAGTGGGCGAAGCTGCGTCTGGTCACTGAGGTCGCCTGGGGCCGGTAAATCGGCACTCGACTGACCGGACGGAATCGCCTAGTTCAGACTAAGAACGGGAGAGACTGGCCTGGAACTTCGGAACCAGGCTGGCGCCGAAGGAGCAACCGCCCCGGAATCTCTCAGGCAAAAGAACCGTTCCGAGTTTAATCTCTGAAGAGCGGAGCGATCAGCTCCCGCCGATGGTGCAAGTCGCAAGGCAAAAATGCCGCGCGACGAAACTCTCAGGCCAATGACAGAGGGGGCCGGATTCGTGACAGCACGAATCCGCGCCACAACCTTTGGAAGGCTTGAGCATGACCCAACCGTCTTGCGATTTCGACGTCATTGTACTGGGTGCCGGCGTCGTCGGCGTCAACGCCGCGTATTGGAATTTGCGCAACGGCAAATCCGTCTGCGTGATCGATCGGCAGCCCGCGGCCGGCCTTGAAACAAGTTTCGCCAATGGCGGTCAGGTGTCGGTGAGCCACGCCGAACCTTGGGCCAATCCATCGGCTCCCTTCAAAGTGCTCAAATGGCTGCTGCGCGACGATGCGCCCTTGTTGTTCCGTCCGCGGCTCGACGTCCATCAATGGCTGTGGATTGCAAAATTTCTGGTCGATTGTCTGCCGCATCGCGCCAACCGTCATACGGCGGAGATCGTAAGGCTTGCGACCGACAGCCGCCGGCTCATGCGGCACATCAGGGCCGATGAAGGGTTTCACTACGACGAGCAAAGCAAAGGCATTCTGCATTTCTATCGTGACCGCCGCGAATTCGAAGCGGCCATTCCGGTCGCGGAGTTGATGCGCAAGTATGGTTGCGACCGCACCGTGATCGACGCCGACAAAGTGGTGGAGTTGGAACCGGCCTTCGCCGAAAGGCGTCATGACATCGTCGGTGCCACCTTTACGGCCGACGACGAAAGCGGCGACGCTTTGAAATTCACACAGCGGTTGGCTGAAGTCTGCGAGCGGCTGGGGGGCGTGTTTCACTACAGCCATCAAGTGACCGGGCTCGACGCCGACCGGTCGGCCCGCCACGTGCGCTCGATTGAGGTTTGTGGGCCCGGCGGCTACCGGACGTTACGGGCGCGCGACATCGTCGTCAGCCTGGGATGCTGGTCGGCCCCGTTCATGCGCCCTTACGGCGTGCGGCTGAACATCTATCCCGCCAAAGGTTATTCGGTGACGATCCCGACGCAGGAAGGAAGCATCACGCCTGTCACCAGCCTGACCGACGATGAATTCAAGCTGGTCTACTCAAATCTCGGCGGCCGCCTGCGCGTGGCCGGCACGGCGGAATTGTCGGGTTATTCGCGGCATCTCAACCAAACGCGCTGCCAGGCGATCCTGCGCAGCGTCAAAAACCTGTTTCCCCGCGCCGGGGATTTCGAGCGCGCCGAATTCTGGACCGGGTTGCGTCCGGCGACGCCGTCAAACGTTCCCTATGTCGGGCGCACCGGCTACCGCAATCTGTGGCTCAACACCGGCCACGGCACACTTGGCTGGACGCTCGGCGCGGGCTCAGGCTTTCGCGTGGCGGCGATGATCGCGGCAAATGACGGGCCGGTCGTGGCGTGACTTTAGCCTTCGGCCGCCGCGATCCGCGCCAGCAGATTCTGCGCGCGGATCAGATGCGGGCGATCGAACATCTTGCCGTCGATGCCGACCGCGCCGGCGCCAGGCTTGGCAGCGAAAGCCGCGACGACCATCTTGGCCTTCTCGATCTGCGCCGGCGTCGGCGTGAACACCTCGTTGATCACCGCGACCTGCGCCGGATGAATCGCGAGGCGCCCGGTGAAACCGTCGCGGCGTGCGTGTTCGGTGTCGAGGCGCAGGCCTTCGGAATTGCGGAAGTCGACATAGACGGTTTCGATCGCCGGCAGCTTCGCCGCCGCCGCGCCGTAGAGGCAGATGTTGCGGGCGAGGCGATAGGGCTCGGTGAGCAGGCCGTGCTCGTCGCGGTTGGCTTCGGTGCCGAGTTCGGCGGACAGGTCCTCCGGACCCCAGGTCATGCCGATCAGCCGCTTGCTGGCGTCGCGATAGGTGCCGGCAGCAAATAGTCCGGCGGCGGATTCCACCGCCTGGGCTAGAATCTTGATCGAGCCCTCAGGCAGGCCGGCGATGGCTTCGCGCGCGGTCAGCTTGGCGTCGAGGTGCACGACGGTCGAGCCGCCTTCGGCTTTCGGAAACACCACGGCGTCCGGCTTGCCAGCGACGATCGCGTCGAGATCGGCGTCGATCATGCCGGTGTCGAGGCCGTTGATGCGCACCAGCAGGCGCGAACGGTCGGTCTTGGGCGCAGTCGCCTTCAGGAATTCCAGCGCCGCGGCGCGGGCCTGCGGCTTGCGCTCCGGCGTGATGGAATCCTCAAGATCGATGATGACGCCATCGGCGCCGCTGGCCATCGCCTTGTCGAGCTTGGCACCGCCGTCGGCGGGAACGAAAAGAAGAGAGCGCATCATTTCGGCCGCATGACCATGAAGGCGTTGCGGTGGCATTCGGCGACCAGCGTGCCGTCCTGCTTGAAGGCCTTGTGGTGGAATTCGACAATGCCGGCCCCAGGGCGCGATTTCGACGCGCGCTTGCTCACCACCGTGGTGGTGCAATTGACGGTGTCGCCCTCGAACAGCGGGTTGGGGAATTTCACGTCGGTCATGCCCAGATTGGCGATGGTGGTGCCGACCGTCATGTCCGATACCTGGATGCCGATCATCAGCCCGAGCGTGAACAGCGAGTTCATCAGCGGCTGGCCCCACTCGGTCTCGGTCTCGCAGAAATGCCGGTCGATATGTAAGGGCTGCGGATTGAGCGTCATGTTG
>JANMSZ010000404.1:0-18040 GCA_031389925.1 Hyphomicrobiales bacterium
GAATAGGCTAGCGCGAGCAGAAAGCCTTCGTCGCCGCGCGCCAGGTTCTGTAGCCGCAGGTCGCGGCCGGCCGGAAACGACAGCGGTTCCCGGGTAAGATCGCCGACCTCGCCGTCATGCGCAGGTTTCGCTTCGATCAGATCATCGTCGGCGAGAAGCTGCGCGACAGAACGAAACGTCGCGTCGTTGGCCGGTGCCGTTACCGCCGGCGGCACGGCGGCTTCTTCAGCCAATGTATGATCGAGCAGTCGGTGGGTGTAGTCGAAGGTGGGTCCAAGCACCTGGCCGCCGGGCAGATCCTTGAAGGTCGCCGAAATGCGCCGGCGGATGTCCATGTCTGCCGTCTCGATCGGCTCGGAGGCGCCGAAGCGTGGCAGCGTTGTGCGATAGGCGCGCAGCAGGAAAATCGCTTCGATCATGTCGCCGCGCGCCTGCTTGATCGCCAGCGCCGCCAGTTCGCGGTCGTAGAGCGAGCCTTCGCACATCACCCGGTCGACGCCGAGCGCCAGTTGATTGTCGATTTGCGCGAGCGACAATTCGGGAACGGAGCGATCGCCACGCCGGACATCGGCGAGCAATGCGTGGGCATTTTCAATGGCGTGTTCGCCGCCTTTGACCGCGACATACATGGGTTAGGTTCCCAATGAGATGCGAACGGAGCGAGGTAGCGCCATCACTTGCTTGCCGGCGACAAGGACGAGATCCACGCCGCGCGGGAACAATTCGCGGTTGGCGGTTAGTCGTTCGACGAAATTGTCCGGCAAGGGTTCGGCCGCGAACATGCGCATGCCGTTGATGCCAGGACCTTCGATAGCGAATCCGCGCCCGTTGAAACGTTCGATCTGCAAGATCAGCGTGGTGGAGCGGTCGGGATATTCTTCATTGCCGAGCGCGAACTGTGCAAAATCCGGCAAGTCGTTCGGATTGCCGATGAGCGCGAACGCGGCATCGCGCATCTCCTTCACGAGCGGCGCGCCGGTCTGAAAGCGAATCCAATTGCTGACGGCCGGTGTGCGGGTGAACGGCTGGTCGAGCCAGATCGGGGTTTCATAGTCCGCCAGACTTTGCACGAGCGCGGCGGTGGCCGGTGCCAGCGGCGCAGGAGCGGCGACACCGTCAATCGTCCTGATCTCGCCGGGCCGAGCAAAGCATTCCATCACGGCGCGAAACGCGGCCTGGCTGGCAAATACTGTATTGAATGCCCGCGCGGTCATCAGCCATCCTCCCCACGCACCAGTGTGAAGAAATCGACCCGCGTTGCCGCCGTTTGTGCGCGTGCCGCGCCGCGCCGCGCCTGCTGGGCGTGGCGCAGCGGCGCCAGAACGTGTTGCTCGACACGCTGCCTATAGCCCTCGGCCTGCCAAAGCGCATCGCAGAGCGCGGCAAGGCGCGCTTTTCGGCGGTCGCGGCCGAGCACATAGCCGAAGCCTGTTTCGCCTGATGCAATCTGGACGGCCGCGCGCGTGACGGTCGCTTCGCCGACGTTGAAGGGCGCGCCATCGCCGCCGATGCGGCCGCGCAACATGACGAGACCAATCTCGGCCGCCCGCAGTTCGGTAAAATCGACGTTCTCTTCGACCAGACTTAAGGCCTGCGCGATGTCGTCGACCGGCGCTTGGGCCAACACCGCCATTGCCGCTCGCCGCTGCGAGATGCTTTGATCTTGCGCGGCAGTGTCGTGAATTTTTTCGTCGGTAACTGACATGAGGCTTGCGGTAAGTTGTCTAGTTCAATAGACAAGTGATAGATCGCGTCCAGTGACGCTTTGATGACAGCCTGACGATGCTCACCAGAACACCGCGCGGTTCATCGAATAAAAATCATTTGCTGGCGCGCGGCATCACGCTGTGGCGCTGCATCGCCGACGATTTCGAGCAGATGATTCTGATCGGCAAGCACGACAACGGTGAGCGCTTGCCCGCTGAAACGGAAATTGCTGCGCGCTACGGTGTCAATCGTCACACGGTGCGCCGGGCGATGGCTGAGCTTTCGGCACGCGGATTGGTGCGCACCGAACGCGGCAGCGGAACTTATGTAAAGACCGACAAGCTCGACTACCGGATCGGCCAGCGCACCCGCTTTTCCGAAATCGTCGCCGCGGCAGGCCACGAAGCCGAAGGGCGGCTGCAGGGCCATCGGCTTGAGCCGGCGAGCGATGAAATCGCAACCCGGTTGGGGTTAAAGGCGGGCGAGGCCGTGGTGCGGCTCGAAATCGTCCGGGCCGCGGATCGTGTGCCGATATCGGTCGCCACCACATGGCTCGCAGCCGAGCGATTCCACGACGCAGCGAAGATTTTTCGGCAGGTTCGCTCGATCACCCGTATGCTGGACCATTACGGGATCAGCGGTTATCGGCGAAAATGGACGCGGATCGGTGCGGCATTCTCAGATGCGGTCGATGCCGGCCGCCTACGCCTGTCGATACACCGACCGATTCTGATTGTGGATAGCCTGGACGTTGACGCTGGTGATGCGCCGATCTCGACCACGCGCGGGCGTTTCGCTGCCGACCGTGTCGCGCTGATCGTCGAGAGCTGACCTCAATTTTTTCATGAATCATTGGATAGCGACCGCCGCTGTCATCCGGCTGTCGTCAACATGTCGTTTTTCTAATTCCTGTTTTAGCGGTGATCCCTGCGCCATGGCTGCGACTAAATTATCGGCAATGCCGGTCGTCGATCCAACTGCCTCGGTGAAGGCGGCCACGCTCGGCGCTTTTACCGAAGTCGGCGCCCGCACCAAGCTTCTGGAAGTAGAACTTGGCGACTATTCCTACGTCGTCAACGATAGCGACATCGCCTACGCGAAAATCGGAAAGTTCACCTCGATCGCCGCGATGACCCGGATCAACCCGGGCAATCATCCGATGGATCGGGCGAGCCAGTCGCATTTCAGCTACCGCGCCAGCGCCTATTTTGACGGCGAACGGGACGAGGACGAGTTTTTCACCTGGCGGCGCGCACACCAGGTCACCATCGGTCACGATGTTTGGGTTGGCCATGCGGCAATCGTGCTGCCGGGACGGCGCGTCGGCACTGGCGCAGTGATCGGCGCCGGCGCCGTCATAACCAAAGACATCCCGGCCTATGCGGTAGCGGTGGGAAATCCGGCGCGCGTCATACGGCAGCGGTTCTCCGGCAATACCACCGCAGGTCTGCAACGGCTCGCCTGGTGGGATTGGCCGCACGAGCGGCTCCACGCCGCCTTGCCGGATTTCCGCGCGCTCACGGCCGAGCAGTTTCTCGACAAGTACGAGATGCAGGCGCCGGCGCCGGTGCCGCATCTCGTCGCTGCGGCGCACTGAGGCTTGTCATGCGTATCCAGGGCGGGCAGGTATTGATTGGCGACGAACTGGTGGCCGCCGATATCGCCATCGACGGCGATACTGTTTCCGCGGTCGGATCCGAAGGCGGCAATGGCCGCTGCTTCGACGCGCGCGGCCTCATGGTGCTGCCGGGCATCGTAGATATCCACGCAGATGCTTTCGAGCGTCAGTTGATGCCGAGGCCGGGCGTCGGATTTCCGATCGACGTTGCGCTTCTGGAAAGCGACAGACAGGCCGTGAGCAACGGAATTACCACGCTGTTCCACGGCGTTACTTGGTCGTGGGAACCTGGCCTGCGCGGCGCCGACAATGCTCGGGCTATGCTGAATGAAATCGAGTCCTTGCAGCCGCAGCTCGGCGCCGACACCCGGTGTCACCTGCGCTACGAGACGTTCAATTTGGACGCAGAAGCCGAGGTTGCGGGCTGGCTTGGCGACCGGCGCATTGGGATGCTCGGCTTCAATGACCATATGCCCGGCGAGAATACGCCACCGCGTACTCGCAAGATCGCTGAGATGGCTGCGCGCGCCGGATTGTCGCGTGAAGATTTCCTGGCGCTGGTGGAACGGCTAAGAACCCGTGCCGATGAGGTTCCTGGCTCGATTTCACGGCTTGCTGCCGCAGCTAATGCAAGCGATGTGGCGCTGTTATCGCATGACGATATGTCGCCCGAACAACGCCGCTGGTTTCGTGCGCTCGATTGCCGCTTGGCGGAGTTTCCGACCACGCTTGAAACGGCCGAAGACGCGACGCGGGCGGGCGACGACGTGGTTATGGGCGCGCCGAATGTGGTGCGCGGTGGCAGCCATATCGGTTGGATCGGCGCCGCGGACATGATCGCGCGCGGGTTCTGCACGATTCTCGCCTCGGACTACTATTATCCGGCACCCTTGCTCGCCGCGTTTAGGCTTGCTGCTGACGGCGTTGTTCCGCTGGAGACTGCATGGTCCTATGTGTCCGAGCGGCCCGCGAAGGCGGCCGGTCTGGACGATCGCGGTGTGCTCGCACCCGGCCGTCGCGCCGATATAATTGTGGTCGATGGCGCCGATGCGCTTCGTCCCAAGGCGATTGCGACAATTTCAAACGGGCGCATCGTCCATTTGGCTGAGGGTGGCCGCCTTAATTGAACGGTTTGCGATGAACTCCTCGGGGCCGGAACCACGCTACGCAATCTATTTTGTTCCTGGTGTGGACTCGGACCTGTACCGGTTCGGTGCCTCGGTTCTCGGCTACGACTGCTATACTGGCCGGGACATTACCCTGATTGACGGCGCCGATACTCCGTCTTGGAGCGAGTTTGTGCGGGAGCCGCGCGTCTACGGCTTTCACGCGACGCTCAAGGCACCGTTTTATCTGGCCAAGGGATCGAATGAAGCAAATCTCGAACGCGCCGTATTGGATTTCGCCGCAGACCACCCGGCGGTCTTAGTCGGCGAATTGGCCGTTCGCGAACTTGGTTCTTTCATCGCTCTGGTTCCCAAGAACCCGCGGCCGTTGCTCGACCGGCTGGCGCAAGCCTGTGTGCAAGAATTCGATCGGTTCCGCTCGCCAATGACCGGCCCAGAGCGCGAGCGCAGGCTCGTATCAGGCTTGAGCGCTCGGCAAATCGAAAACCTCGACCAATGGGGTTACCCCTATGTGTTGGAGGATTTCCGCTTTCATATGACGTTGACCGGCTCGCTTCCGTTGCCTGAACGAAGCCGGGCCCTACGGTTTCTTTGCACTAAATTTGAGCAGACGTCTGGCGCCCGGTCGTTGACGATCGACCAGATTGTCTTAGCGCGCCAGATCGATAAGTCCGCGCATTTCCAGGTGATCCGGCAGGGCGTATTGGGCCAATCGCCGTACCGGCCATACGCCTATTCCTGTTGATGGCCGGCATTGCTGCGCCGGCTTGCGTGTGGACGACGTTGGAAACGGTCCGCCTTTTCATCTGATTGTCACAGCCCGTTGTTAGCGATTGTGACAGACAGAGGAGGGTGCCGCTTGTCATCGCATGCCATGATCGATGTCAGAGGCATCTCGAAGTCGTATCAGCGCGGCATGCCGGTGCTGGACAATGTCACACTGTCGCTGCGACGCGGCGAGATGGTCGCGCTGATCGGGGCGTCCGGTTCCGGCAAGTCGACATTGATTCGGGCCATCGCCGGATTGACGCCAATCGACGCCGGCCGCAACGGCAATACCGGCCACATCGAGATGATGGGCGAGGCGATCCAGCGCGACGGCCGCCTCAGTACCAGCCGTGCCTTGCGCACCCGTATCGGCGTGATCTTTCAGCAATTCAATCTGGTGCCGCGGCTGTCGCTTTTGACTAACGTTTGCTTCGGCCTGCTCGGGCGCCTGCCGATCGTGCGTGGCACGCTCGGCCAGTTCAGCGACGCCGACAAGCGGGTGGCGATGCAGGCTTTGGCGCGGGTCGGCATCGCCGAGCATGCACTCAAGCGGGCGAACGAACTGTCCGGCGGCCAGCAACAGCGCGCGGCGATCGCGCGTTCGCTGGTCCAGGGCGCCGAACTTTTGATCGCCGACGAGCCGATCGCCTCGCTCGATCCGGCCTCGGCCCGCCGCGTCATGGATCTGCTCGCCGAAATGAATCGCAAGGATGGCCTGACCGTCTTTATCTCGCTGCACCAGGTCGAATACGCGCTGAAGTACTGTCCGCGCACGATCGCGCTGAAAAGCGGCAAGGTCGCCTATGACGGACCCTCGACGGCGTTGACGCCGGCCTTCCTCAATCAGATCTACGGCGCCGAATCCGAGGAGTTGTTCCTACCGTCGTTCGAAGAGCAGACGCGCGGCACGCGCGCCAACGGTACCGCCGAGCTGCCCGCGGTTGTCGCGGCCGCTGCCGCCATCAACAGGGCCATCGAGATCGAGCGGATATCCGCCTGAAACGCGGCGCTTCGCTCGCGTGTGACGTCACCAAACGAAATTTAAACGCAGTCAAAACAGGAGATGCGATATGCGGAAGCTAGCCCTGATCGGCGTGGCATTGGCCGTAGCGACCGGCCTCACGGCCACGGTGGCTCGTGCCCAGACCACCGAACTCAATTTCGGCATCATCGCCACCGAGGCGAGCACCAACCTCAAGACCGTCTGGGAGCCCTTCCTAGCGGCGATGGCCAAGGGCACCGGTTACAAGATCAACGGCTTCTACGCCTCCGACTATGCCGGAGTGATCGAGGCCATGCGCTTCAAGAAGGTTCAACTCGCCTGGTACGGCAACAAGTCGGCGATGGAAGCGAGCAACCGCGCGAACGGCGAGATTTTCTCGCAGTCGGTCGATTCGGACGGCAATCCGGGCTACTGGTCGCACCTTATCGTGCAGAAGGATTCGCCGATCAAGAACCTCGACGATGTGCTCAAATGCGACAAATCGCTAAACTTCGGCATCGGCGATCCGAACTCGACGTCGGGCTTCCTGGTTCCGACCAGCTTTATCTTCGCCGCCAAGAACATCGATCCGAAGACTTGTTTCAAGACCCTGCGCAATGCGTCGCATGAGGCGAACGCGATGGCCGTCGCCAACAAGCAGGTCGATGTCGGCACCAACAACAGCGAAAATATGCGCCGCCTGGAAGTGACCGCTCCTGAGGCCCGCAAGAATATCCGGATCATCTGGACCTCACCGTTGATCTCGAGCGATCCGCTGGTCTGGCGCAAGGATCTGGCATCTGACGTCAAGGCGCAGCTCTACACCTGGCTGATGAGCTATGGCCGTATCGGCACGCCGGAAGAGATCGCCGCTGCGCGCAAGGTTTTGGCCGGTCTGCAATGGGCGCCCTTCAACCCGTCGTCGGACGATCAACTGCTGCCGATTCGCGTCCTTGAAGCCAACAAGTCGATCATGAAGATCAAGGGCGACGCGAAATTGTCGGAGGCAGAAAAGGCCGCGCAGGTCGCCCCGCTCGAGGCCGACATTAAAAAGTATCAGGCCGAAGCCGACAAAGCGGACCAGGGCGCTTTCAGGAAGAAGGTGGCTGCGTTCATCGAAGCCGACAAGAAGGGCGATCAAGCCGTTCTCAAGAAGATGATCGGCGAGTTCGCGGCGAACGCCGTGAATACCCCGACCAACTAACGCTTAAAGAAGGGCGCCGGAGGTAGATAGCCGGCGCCCTTCTTAGCGTTTTGACCATGACAGACATTCCTATTCAGAAACCGGCCGCGCCGGCCTTCATTCACCCGGTCCCGAAATATTCACTGGCGTCGCGTGCCCGCGGCTGGCTTGGCTGGCTGCTGATTATCGCGCTGCTGGCGTGGAGCTGGTCACCGTCTGAAATGTTCCGCGTGTCGGCGCTATTCACCGACTGGCGCAACATGGCCGAATTCGGCGGCGCGTTTCTACATCCGAATTTTCGCGACTGGGAAACCTATATCACCGATATGGTGGTGACGATCCAGATCGCGATCTGGGGCACCGCGCTGGCGGTTTTCTTCGGCATCCCACTTTCCATCCTGTGCTCGGCCAATGTCTGCCCCCAATGGGTCGTTCAGCCGGTGCGCCGGCTGATGGATTCGTGCCGTGCCATCAATGAAATCGTTTTCGCGTTGTTATTCGTGGTGGCGGTCGGCCTCGGGCCGTTCGCCGGCGTGATGGCGCTGTTCGTTCACAATCTCGGCGTTTTCTCGAAATTGTTCTCGGAGGCTGTCGAGGCGGTCGATCCACGGCCGGTGGAAGGCATTCGCGTCACCGGCGCGGTGCGCGTACAGGAAGTCATCTTCGGCGTCATCCCGCAGGTCATGCCGTTGTGGAGTTCGTTCACGCTCTACCGGCTGGAGACCAATGTGCGCTCGGCGACGACGCTCGGCATCGTCGGCGCCGGCGGCATCGGCCAGACGCTGTATGAGAGCATCCGCAGCTTTCAATACGCCGACACCGCCGCGCAGATCATCATCGTCGTCGTCACCGTGATGGTGCTCGACGTCATCAGCGCCCGCATTCGCAAGGCTCTCGTGTAACGCTATTGAGAGGCGCCTTGAGGACCGATCCAGGTTCCAGGAGGCAGGGCTGGCAATTCCGCCGCCAATCCGTCGAGCATGCCCTGCAAAAGTCTGTCGCCTAGCGCGCCAGACCTTTTCTTCGGGCCGACGAGCCCATCGGCCAGCAGCAGAGTGAGGCCATGTACGAGGGCCCAGCACGCCAGAATAGCGCCTGCAATCTTCGGTTCGTTTCGAGAGGTTTCAGGAATGGCGCGTCCAAATGCCGCCTAGCGTCGTCACGAATATCGCACCCGCCGAAATGAAAGCGCTCATGGGTCATTCTCCGCTAAACGTAACGCTCTTCACTTGTCTGTCCCTGTTTGCCTTCTCAGCAGCATCCGCAATTTTTCTGATCTTGGAGTTGGGGCGACCGTTTACAGGGCTGATGATGGTATCAAGCGGACCTCTGCGAAATGCTCTAGGGACCTTGTGAGGTTCTGAAGGCGTTCGGATCGACAATGGCTAGGGTTTAGGTGCCGCTAAAGTGGCGCTTTGCGCAAAACGTCGTCTGTTGACCCCGGCAGCCCTTGATCCAAAAGGCGATTGAACACCCGGACGTGGAAAACCTCCCAGCTTCGGAGGGCAACGCTCTATCCAGCTGAGCTACGGGCGCCTGGGCGTCTCATAGACGAATCCGCCCCCAGCGGCAACGGACGTCAGTCCTAAATTTCAGATGGCCAAAGCGAACGTTATCCCGCCGGCCGCCAAGCCGTAGACGTTCTACTATGTGAGTTGATATCTGGCTATGTCGGATATAGACTCCCCCAGCTTATAAATCATAAGGGCGGTGGATACCGCTGATGGTGGGGGAGGCGTCGATGGTGGAGATGACTAAAGGCCTGCGCACAGTGTTGTCAGGCCTATTCGTCGCGGCGCTGGCGGTTGTCCTGTCGGGCCAGACGCTACGTGCCCAGGATTGGCCGGCACGGCCGATCAGAATCATTGTGCCCTTTGCGCCCGGCGGCGCCGTCGATCTGGTGGCCCGTATCCTTCAGGATGAGATGGGCCGCAACCTCGGCACCACCATGCTCGTGGAAAACCGCGGCGGCGGCGCGGGCGTTCCAGGAGCCGAAGCCTTGGTCCGCGCCGCGCCGGACGGCTACACGATCAGCCTGATTTCGAGCAATCATGTCTCGAACGCAGTGATGCAATCGAACCTGTCGTTCGATGTCATCAACGACGTCACGCCGATCTCGATGGTGGTCATCAACACGGTGCTGGTCCTGGTGCCGCAGGACTCGCCCATCAAGTCGCTCGCGGATTTGGTCGCACTGGCGAAAGCCAAGCCGGGTGCGCTGAGCTACGCATCCGCGGGCTCCGGCACCGCGATGAATTTCGCCGGCGAGCTGCTGAAATCGCGCGCCGGGATCAATATCGTCCACGTGCCCTACAGAGGCGCGGGCCCGGCGTTGAACGATCTGCTCGGCAACCAGGTGCCGATCGCGATCATCGGCATCGGCCCGACGATGCCCTTCATCGAAGCCGGCAAATTGCGGCCGCTGGCGATCACGACCGAGAAACGGTTGAAGATGCTGCCAAACATCCCCACGGTGGCAGAGGCCGGATATCCCGGCTATCGCTTCGGCGAATGGTTTGCGCTCATCGCGCCGAAGGGGCTGCCGCCGGAAATCGCAAAGCGTCTCCACACCGCCTTCATCAAGACGATCGAGACCGGCGCGATCAAGGAAAAGCTCGAGAAGCTGGGACTGGAGCCGACATCGAGTTCGCCCGAGGAACTTAAAGCGTTCATGGCGACGGAAGTCGAACGCATCCGCCAGATCGCGACCGAAGCGAAAATGCTCGAGAAGCCACATTGACCGGCGATCGGCCGATTGGATTGAGGCGGGTGGCCGGCAGATGACCATCATCGATTTTCGGTTGCGGCCGCCGCTCGCCGGCTTTCTTGATATGGCGCTCTATACGGAGAGCGAGCGCCGCGACGGCATCACGCGAATTCACGGCTTCGAGCCGGCGCCATCGGTGCGTGAAAAATCGATCGATCTGCTGCTGCAGGAGATGGATCAGGCCGGCGTCACGATGGGCGTCGTCATCGGCCGCAACTCGGGCCGTTACGGCTCGCTCAGCAATGACGACGTCGCAAAGATCGTCGCGGACTATCCCGGCCGTTTTGTCGGCACCGCGTCGATCGACCCGAGCAACCGCAAGACCGCGTCCGATCAGATCACGAAGGCCATCAAGGCCGGCTTTCGCGCGATCAATATCGAGCCCGGCTCCTATCCGCTGCCGCTGATGGCCGACGACCGCAGGCTCTATCCGATCTACGCGCAATGCGAAGACGCAAGCGTGCCTGTCATCATCATGGCCGGCGGCAGCGCGGGACCGGATTTGAGCTACACCGAACCGGTCCATCTCGACCGCGTCGCCGCCGATTTTCCGGACTTGAAGATCGTGGTGTCGCACGGCGGCTGGCCCTGGGTTCACCAGATGCTGCACATCGCGTTCCGCCGCCCGAACGTCTATCTGTCGCCGGATCAGTACCTCGCCAATTTGCCGGGTTCGGACGATTACATTCGCGCCGCCGATGGCTTTCTGGCCGACCGGTTTCTTTACGCCAGTTCCTATCCGTTCACGCCGGTCGCCGGATATGCCGCGTGGTTCAAGAAACTGCCGATCCGGCCTGAATCGATGGAGAAAATTCTCTGCCGGAACGCCGCCAAGCTGCTGCGGCTTGAACTGTAAACAAAAAAGCCTGGGAGGATTCAACAATGACACGCCTTCTTTCGACGGCCGCCGCTTGCATGGCGCTTGCATTCGCATTCGCATTTGCACTCGCGCCTGCTCAAGCGCAGGATTATCCAAACAAGCCGATCCGCCTGATTGTCGGCTACGCGCCGGGCGGCGCCGTCGACATCGTCAGCCGCATCATCGGCGAGCCGCTGGGCCAGCGCCTCGGCCAACGGCTCGTGATCGACAACAGGCCGGGTGGCGGCACCATCATCGCGCAGACGGCGCTCGCGAAAGCGGATCCGGACGGCTACACGCTGATGATGTCGGACATTGCGATGGGCGCAGGTCCCGCGCTGAACAAGAGCCTGCCTTACGACACATTCAAGGACTTCGAGCCGGTTGTGCTGGTGGCCTTGTTGCCGGGTGTCATGGCGGTCGACAAAGCGCTGCCGGTCAAGAACGTCGCCGATTTCGTCAAGCTGGCCAAGTCGCAACCCGGCAAGCTGAATTATGCGTCATCGGGTATCGGCAGCCTTGGTCATCTCGGTTCTGAACTATTCAAGACCGAGACCGGCACCGACATCGTGACGATTCCCTATCAGAGCGGCGCCCAGGTGGCGCAGGCGCTGCTCGGCGGCAACGTGCAGATGTTCTTTTCGACGGTGCCGCCGGTTCTGCCTTTTGCCGAGAAGGTGAACATAGTCGCGATCAGCCACGACAAGCGTCTGGCGATTCTGCCGGACGTGCCGACCTTCGCGGAATCCGGCCTGCCTGGCGTGAAAATCGCGCTGTGGCAGGGCGTGTTCGTGCCGCGCGGCACCGACAAGAAGATCATCCAGAAGCTGAACGCCGAGATCAATGCGGTGCTGCAGATGCCGGACGTGCGCGAGCGCGTTGCTAAACTCGGCGGCGACCTGGTCGGCGGCACGCCGGAACAACTCGGGGCCTTTCTCAAGACTGAAGTCGACAAATGGCAGAAGGTTATTCCCGCCAATCCTCGCAACTAGTGCGTAGTGCGATCTGAAGTGTAACGGCATGAAGGTCATCGATTTTCGTATCCGGCCGCCCTACAAAGGGTTTCTCGATACGCTGATGTATTCGGAGCCGGAGCGGCGCGACCGCTTCACGCGCCAGCTCGGGCTGGTGCCGTCGAAAGCGGCGACCGAGAAATCGTGCGATCTTCTGCTCGCGGAAATGGACGCGGCCGGCATCGAGATGGGCGTCGTCGTTGGGCGTAAGTCCGGCTTTCTCGGCTCTGTTTCCAACGACGATGTCATGGGCTTCGTAAAGGCCTATCCGGGGCGTTTTCTCGGTGTCGCCTCCGTCGACATCACCAACCGCAAGACCGCGGTGCGCGAGATCGACGAAGCGATGGCTAAAGGCTTCAAGGCCATCAATGTCGAGCCCGGCGCGCAGGCGGTGCCGATGCCGACGGACGACCGCAGGCTTTATCCGATCTACGCTCATTGTGAGGACAAGGCGGTCCCGGTCATCATCCTGGCGGGCGGCAATGCCGGCCCCGATATCGAATCCACCGTGCCGGTCGCGCTCGACCGCGTGCTGGCGGATTTTCCGAAACTGAAAGTCGTGGCGGCGCACGGCGGCTGGCCGTGGGTGCACCAGGTGCTGCACATCGCGTTCCGGCGGCCGAATTTGTACCTGTCGCCCGATATGTATCTCGTCAACATGCCGGGCATGGACGACTACCTGAAGGCCGCCGACGGCTTCCTCGCGGAACGATTTATCTACGCCAGTTCGTTTCCGCTCTGTCCGGCCAAAGGCTGTCTCGACTGGTTCAAGACCTTGCCGATCAAACCGGAAAACAGAGAGCGCATCCTATACCGCAACGCGCTCGAATTCCTCAACGTGCCGGTCTAACCGGGCACATTGAATCCCAATTGGAGAATGCCGCCGATGAGCCAATACATCTTTTTCATTCTGCTCGATATCCCAACCGAGCACGAAGCCGACTTCAACACGGTCTACGACACCGATCACCTTCCACACATGCTGAAAACGCCGGGCGTGCGCGACTGCATTCGCTACAAGCTCGAATGGTCAGATAATCCCGACATGATCCGCTATCTCGGCATCTATCACATCGACGATCCGTTGCTGCCGCGCTCGGATGCTTGGAAAAAGCAAAGCACGTTCGGCCGCTGGCCCAAGGATATCCGCGACAAGGTCACGGCCCGCCGCAACGGCACCTACAAGCAGATCTTCCACACCGAAGCGGCTTCGTTCGACAGCGCGCCGTACAAAGACTCGACCATGAGCGAGTTCATCTATTTCCTGCAGCAGTCGGTGCCGGCCGAGATCGAGCCGAAGTTCAACGAACTCTACGGTGGCGATCATATTCCGTTGATGATGCAGGCGCCGGGCGTGAAGGCCTGTACGCGCTACAAACTTGAATATTCCGACACCGGCGACGTGCCGGATTATCTGGCGGTCTATGCCATCGACAATGCGGAGCGGCCGCGCACGCCGGAATGGAAGGCTCAGACCAACAAAGGCGCTTGGCCGACGCAAATCCGTCCGCATTTCACCGCGCGCCGCAACGGCGTCTATCACCGCATCAGCGTCATCAAGCCGCAATAAATCGAATAAGGAAGCTTTAAGTGGAACAGCGAAATATCGGAAACTCGGGCCTGCGCGCGTCGCTTCTCGGGATCGGCTGCAACAATTTCGGCCCGCGTCTCGATGTCGAGGCGACCAAGAAGGTGGTCTACCGCGCCATCGATATCGGCGTGACTTTCTTCGATACCGCGGACGTCTATGGCTTCGGCCAGTCCGAAAGTCAGCTTGGCGAGGTCCTCGGCGACCGGCGCAAGGACGTCGTGGTCGCGTCCAAGTGCGGCATGGCGATGGACAAGGACGGCAAGCTGTCCGGTGCGTCGCGCCGCTACATCATGAACGCGGTCGAGGACAGCCTGAAGCGGCTGCGCACCGACTACATCGATTTCTACCAGTTGCACGTGCCCGATCCGAAAACGCCAATCGAAGAGACGATGCGCGCCTTCGACGATCTCATCACGCAAGGCAAGGTTCGCTACATCGGCTGCTCGAATTTGCCGGCGTGGCAGGTCGTGGAGGCCAACATGACGGCGGCGGCGCGCGGGCAGGCGACATTCCTCGCTTGCCAGGAAGAATACAGCCTGCTGGTTCGCGATATCGAGCGCGATCTGCTGCCCGCCATGAAGAAGCAAGGCATGAGTCTCTTGCCATACCGGCCGATCGCCAGCGGCTTTCTGACCGGAAAATACAAGCGCAATGCGCCGATGCCGGAAGGATCGCGGCTGGCCGCCGGCAACCAGAAGCGCTTCGCCGACCGCTATCTCACCGACAAGAACTTCGACCGTCTCGAGAAACTCGAAGCCTTCGGCAAGGAGAGCGGGCGCTCGATGTTGGACATCGCGTTCGGCTGGGTGGCGTCGAAGCCGTTCATTCCGAGCGTCATGGCCGGCGCGAGCACGCCGGAGCAGGTTGATATGAACGCGAAAGCCGTCAACTGCAATTTGAATGCCGACGAAGTGGCGCGGATCGAGGCGATCTTCTCGGACCTGTAAACACGGCGCTACGCCGCCGCCAACGCGCAAATCTCACGTTCGCGTGTTGGGAGTTTCCGTCGGCGATGAAAGCGGGCGCGGCGGGTCCACCTGCTGCGCGATCCGTTGAATGGAGCTTTCGATCGACTTCAGGCGGGCTTCGGCTTGCCGGGCGCGCTCGCGCCAGCGCCTGTTCTCGGTTTCGAGTTGCCCCAGCCGATCTTGGCTCGTCCGCTGCGACCGCACGCGCGGCGGGGCATATTTGAGCCATTCCGCGGTCTGCGAAGCGGCCCGCACCCGGTCATTCGGTGCCCCGTCGATGGCAGAGATGAGGCCGTGGATGAATCCCATGGAAGCCGCTCGCTTTATCCCGAACGCCCCCCGTGCTCAACACATTCAGGCTTTTGAAGTTCCGGCGCCACGCCCTCAATGGACATTTCAACGCCACGCTCTAAAGTTGCAGTGCGGGCTGCTGCACATTGGAGGGGCGGGCAATGCCGGGCTTAGCTGAGGCCGGTCACGCGGCGAGCGCTTCGTCCCGGCCGGGCGCCTACAAAGCCTACAAGCCGCGGCCTTTCGTGCGCAGCGAGCGCGCCGAGGTGGAAATCCTGTTCGGCGGCCTGCACTGGCGCGCCGAGAGCCTCATCCAGGCGTCGTTCCAGCGGCTCGGCTATCGCGCGCGGCCGCTTCCCGCCGCGACCAAGGTGGATCTGCTCGCCGGCCGCGAACTGGCCGATATCGGCCAATGCTGCCCGACCAGTTTCACTACCGGCAACCTGGCCAACTTCCTGCGCACCGAGGCCGAGCGCGACGGTGCCGAGAAAGTCGCCAACAAATTCATTCATCTCACCGCCGGCGCCTGCGGCGCCTGCCGCTTCGGCCAATATCATCAGAGCTATGAACTGGCGCTGCGCAATATCGGGCTGGACTCCTTCCGGCTGTTTTTACTGGCGCAGGATCAGTTCAACCAAGGCGAAGCCAATGGCGGCGGGCTCGAGATCAATATGCCGCTTACCATCGGTTCGCTGTGGGCGATTCTGTGTGCCGATGTGCTGCAAGGCCTGGAATACCGGACGCGCGCTTACGAGGTTCAAAAGGGCCAGACCGACAGAGTCGTGCGCGAGAGCGTCGACTATCTCTGCGAGGCGTTTCGCAATCAGCCGCAGCGCGGCAAGACGTGGGGCGTGCTGCTCTGGCATCTGTCGACCGACTACTTCGTCGATGCGCTGCGCCATGTGTTCGCCAAGTTCGACGCCATCGAGGTCGATCGGCTGCAGCCCAAGCCCATCGTCAAGATCACCGGCGAGTTTTATCTCCAGACTGTCGAAGGCGATCCAAACTACAACATTCACCGCTGGCTGGAGAGCGAAGGCGCCGAGGTCTATCCCGCCGCCGTCGCCGTCTGGTTCGACTTTCTGATCCGCGTCCGCGCGCAGAAGATCGAAGACTATGTCGGCATTGATTTTTCCGCGCGTCCCAAGCTGGCTTTTTATCGCGTCATCGAGCGGCTGTACCGCTTCGCCTACAACCGCTTGCGCGGCGCGATGGGCGATATTCCGCACGAGATGCCCATCCAGGGCGAGTTGCGCACGCTCGCCGGGCCTTATTTCCATCGCCGCATGCAGGGCGGCGAGGGCGACATGTTGATCGGCAAGGCGTTGTGGGCGCATCTGCACAAGAAGGCGCACATGATCTGCGAGTTGTCGCCTTATGCCTGCCTGCCGAACACCATGAGCATCGGCGCCATGGCCGCGGTGCTCGGCAAATATCCCGATCTTCTTTACGCGCCGCTGGAAATCAAAGGCGACGCCGAAATCCATGCGCTGTCGCGTTGTCAGATGGTACTGACCGAAGCCAAGCGCCGCGCGCAGGCCGAGTTCGAGGCGGCGCGTGAAAAGTCCGGGTTGACGATCGCCGAAGCGCGCGCGAGGCTCGACAAGCTGCCGCACATGAAGAAGGCGACGTATCGGGTGCCGCGCCATGGCTGGGTTGGCGACGGCGCCAATATGCTGTCCCAACTCGCGCTGGAAAAAGCCCGATGAAGATCGCCGGCATCGACGTCGGTTCGACCACGGTCAAGGCCACTCTGGTCGACGGCGACACGATCCTTTGGCAGGACTACCAGCGCCACAACACGCGCCAGGCCGAAAAGGTCCTCGAACTGCTCACCTGCATGGAGACGGAGCACGGCCTGCGCGCCGGGCGCGATCAGGTATTTTTCACCGGCTCCGGCGCCGGCTTCATCGCGCCTTTGGTCGGCGGCAAGCTCATTCAGGAAGTGGTGGCGGTCGCAGCGGCCGTGGAGAAGCTGCACCCCGACGTCAGCTTCGTCTCCGAAATCGGCGGCGAAGACATGAAGACCATCTTCTTTGCCGAGGCGGCGGGCGGCAAGAGCAAGCAAGTCTACATGCAGTCGGCCTGCAGCGGCGGCACCGGCACGTTCATCGAGAAGGCGGCGCGCAAGCTCAACGTAACGCCGGAGGCGCTGGCCGATATGCGCCATGCCGATTTGACCATCCACAAGATCAGCTCGAAGTGCGGCATCTTCGCCGAGACCGACGCCAACACGCTGACCAAAGGCGGCGTGCCGGTCGAGGAAATCATCGCCAGTCTGTTCGACGCGGTGGTGTGTCAGAACCTCGCCACGCTGACCAAGGGCAACACGCCGCTGCCGGGCGTGCTGCTGCTCGGCGGGCCCAACCTGTTTTTCAAGGGACTGCAGGAAGCCTGGCGGCATCATCTCGCCAAGCTTTGGGCCGAACGCAAAGTCGCGCTGCCCGACGGCGATCTCATCCAGATTCCGCAACAGGCGCTGTATTACGCCAGTCTCGGCTGCATCGAGATCGGCGCAGCGCAGACCGACGCCGTGTATCTCGGCACCGAACGCCTGCAATGGTGGATCGCGCAAGGCCAGCACGAATACAAAGGTAAGGAAGGCAACGCGGGTCTCACCGGCGACGCCGGCGACTTCAAGGA
Organism: Hyphomicrobiales bacterium; assembly: GCA_031389925.1. Taxonomy (GTDB): domain Bacteria; phylum Pseudomonadota; class Alphaproteobacteria; order Rhizobiales; family Xanthobacteraceae; genus Pseudolabrys. The sequence goes on from JANMSZ010000404.1 coordinate 17,518, forward strand.
ATTCCTCCGGCAGTACAGCGATCCGAAACGCCTCGGCATTGCCGGCCTTGCGGCGGCCGCGCCATCCGAACGGCGCGACGAACCCGTCGCCGTCGGCTGCGATTTCGGCAGCACCACGGGCAAGGCGGTGGTGCTGTCGGCGACGGATGAGTTGTTGTTTTCTTGCTACGCGATCTCCAAGGGCAATCCGATCGAGGACGCCAAGGACATCATGCGCCAGATCCGGCAGGCCGGTTTCACGCGCATCGGCGGTCTTGCCATCACCGGCTACGGCAAGGATCTGCTGAAGGATATTCTCGGCGCCGATGCTGCCGTGGTCGAGACCGTGGCGCACGCCGAGTCGGCGCTGCATTTCTGTCCGGACGCCGATGTGATCTGCGACGTCGGCGGCTGCGACGTGAAGATCATGATCCTGCGGCAAGGCACCGTCGCCGATTTTAGGCTGAATTCGCAGTGCTCGTCCGGCAACGGCGCCTTCCTGCAAGGCGTCGCCGAGCGCTACGGCGTGGCGCTGGAAAATTAC
>JANMSZ010000410.1:0-5829 GCA_031389925.1 Hyphomicrobiales bacterium
GACTGGAACGATCTGGTCTATCGCGGCAACTGGGACGAAGCCGCGCGCAACCTGCACTCGACCAACAACTTCCCGGAAATGACCGGCCGCGTCTGCCCGGCGCCGTGCGAGGCGTCCTGCACGCTCAACATCGACGAAAATCCGGTCACCATCAAAACCATCGAATGCGAGATCGCCGACCGCGCCATAGCGCTAGGGCTCAAGCCCGACGTCGCGGCGCACAAGACCGGCAAGAAAGTCGCCGTGGTCGGCTCAGGCCCGGCGGGCCTCGCCGCCGCGCAGCAACTCGCGCGCGCCGGCCATGACGTGCATGTCTATGAACGCTGGGCCAAGGCCGGCGGCCTGCTGCGCTATGGCATCCCCGACTTCAAGATGGAAAAGGTCCACGTCGAGCGCCGCGTCGCGCAGATGGAAGCCGAAGGCGTGACGTTCCATTACGGCGCCGATGTCGGCGTCAACCTGCCGGTCGACAAATTGCTCAAGGATCACGACGCGGTCGTGATCTCGGGTGGCGCCGAAAAGCCGCGCGACCTGCCGATCCCGGGCCGCGAGTTGAAGGGCATCCATTTCGCCATGGACTTCCTGCCGCAGCAGAATCGCCGCGTCGGGAAGGAGCCGCTCGGCAACATCGAAAACATCGTCGCTACCGGCAAGAAAGTGGTCGTGATCGGCGGCGGCGATACCGGCTCGGATTGCATCGGCACCTCGATCCGCCAGGGCGCGGTGTCGGTCGTCAATTTCGAAATCATGCCGCGGCCGCCGGAGCACGAAAACAAGGAACTGACCTGGCCGAACTGGCCGCTGAAGATGCGCACCTCGTCGAGCCATCTGGAAGGCGCCGAGCGCGATTTCGCGGTGGCGACGCAGAAGTTCACCGGCGAAAACGGTCAGGTGAAGGTGCTGCACTGCGCGCGCATCGATGCGCAGTTCAAGCCGATCGCCGGCACCGAATTCGAGATCGAGGCCGATCTGGTGCTGCTGGCGATGGGCTTCGTGCATCCGCTGCATGAGGGCATGATCAAGTCGCTCAACGTGGCGCTCGATGCGCGCGGCAATGTCAGCGCTGACACCAATGCCTATCTGACCTCGGTGCCGAAGGTGTTCGCCGCCGGCGACATGCGCCGCGGCCAGTCGCTGGTGGTGTGGGCGATCCGCGAAGGCCGCCAGTGCGCGCACGCGGTCGACAAGTTCCTGATGGGAACGACGACGCTGCCGCGCTAGGCGCGGCGGCTCGATTTATCTGAACAAGCCGCCAAACGGATTGTTGGACTGCGCCGCCTGCGGCTGCCGTTGCGGCGCGACGTTCTGCGCCGGCCGCGGCCGGCTAGGTTCCGTCTTGCGCGACGGGTTGTACTGGCCGAGCTTGCTGGCAGGCCCGCCTTTCGGCTCCGCGGGCTTCTTGGTCACCACCGCCGGTTCGGTATAGGCGCTCGCCGCCGGCGCCGAAGCAGGCGTGACGTTGGTGACAGCCGCGGCCGGCGGCGTTGCCGCCTCGCCGCTTTGACGCCAGGCAAAATTGTCGGCACGGCCGGGCGGCGCAGCCACCGGCTCGCCTTTGACCAGAACCTGCGTCGCGATGGCGTCGCCGCGCGCCGAGGCATTGCCGGCGCCGCCGAGCAGTTCTTCCGAATTTCCAGGCGTCACGGTCAGCGGCACCACCGGCCCGGCCAGCGGCCGCACCGCGGATTTTCCATCGGCCGGCACCGGGCCGACCGGGCCGGACGGCAGCGAAACCAGCGAGCGGTTGCTCATGTAGCGGCGCAATTCGCGCTCGACATAATGCGCGAGCTTGCGCGCGCCGTATTTCGTGAAATAGACGCCATCGGCCGAACGCAGGCGGCGCACCTGGCCCTCGAAGTCGGGGCCGTTGCTGGTGAACTTGCCGCCCTCGTCGACGAACCCGTCCCACACGTCGATATAGATGGCACCGGCCTTCTCGGCGCGGCCGCGATAGAGATCGTTGAGATAGACGGCATCGGCGGTCGAGCGAGTGCCTTTGATCGACGGCAGACCGACCCAGAACACCGGCACGCCTTTGCTCTTGAGCGCGGCGACGGTCTCGTCGATGCGGCGCCCATAGATCTCGGCCCACTTCTCGGTGCGGAATTCGATAACACCACTCGTCCTGCGGCCGGACTGCGGCTCGGGCGAGATGATGGCGGGCTGCTCCGCGTCCTCGCCTTCCTTTTCCGGCGCGGCGGTCTGCGCGGTCTTGTCGGCGGATTTGGCGGCATCGGGCTTGTCGGACTGCGATTTGTCGGCCGCCGCCGGCTGATCGCCGGACTTTTTCTTGTCGGCTTCCTTTTTCTCGGCTTCTTTCTTGGCAGCTTCCTTGGCCGCTTCTTTGGCCGCTTCTTTGGCGAGATCGCGCATGTTGATGTTTTCGCGGTCGCCGACGCCGATCATCATGACGACGTAACTCGGTTTCTCCGGCGCGAGCAGATCGCGCGCGACGTGCCACCAATCGAGATCGCCCTTGGGGTCGTAGCGCAGCAGGCCGGAGCGCTGTCTGTTCTTGCGGACGATACCGATTTCGGGCGCGTCGCCGAACGCCTCTTCCAGACCGTAGGCCAACCAGTCCGCCATGCTGTCGCCCATCACCACGATCGACGTGGTCGGAGGGGCTTCGCCCTTTTCGGCTTTGCGCGCGCTCGGCGCGCGCGAATTGTCGCCGCCGCCCCCTTGATAGGACGGCGCGCTCTCAAAAGTCGGCTGGCGCTGCGACGGTCCAAACAGGCCGTCAAAGAAACCGCCCGAGCGTTGCGGCCGCACGCGCGGGCGGTCGTCCCTGAAAAACTGCGCCTGGGCGCTATCGACGAACGGCGCGTTGACCGCGACGACCATGGCGCACTCGGCCACGGCCAGAACGACCGCGCTCAGAAGCCACCGCGATATGCGTCTATTGCCGACCATGCGAATGCCCAAGGCCTTAATCTAGCGAAAGAAATGCCGTCCGAGAAGCGGACCTACCGCCTCCGGCCATGGGCCAATAGCACGCCAAAAATGTCAACTCGAAGGTGGCCCGGCGGTTACGGTTAACGGGTGCGCAGCCGGTCGAGAACGGTCGCCGAGGCGAAGCCATCGGGAACCTGGCCGATCTTGCCCTGGAAATCGCGGATGGCGGACCGGGTCTTGGAACCGAGGTGGCCGTCCGGCTGGCCGACGTCGTAGCCGTGCCGCGACAACAGTTGCTGCAGCTCCAGCCGCTCGCCGCGCGTCAGCACGCGCTCGTAGCGCGGCCAATCCTGCGTGAAACGCTCGCCGCCGCGCAGCCGGTCGGCAAGATGGCCGATCGCCAAGGCGTAGGCCTCGGCGGGATTGTATTTCATGATGGCGTTGAAATTCGCCAGCATCAGGAAACCGGGTCCCTGGACGCCAGCCGGCACCAGCAGATAAGCGGGTTCGTCGGGCCGCGCGAACGGTTTGCCGTTAGCGCGGGTCACGCCGTGGCGCTCCCACTCGCGAAGCGGCATGGCCTGGCGGCGATCGGCCAATGCAAAATTCAACGTCGCCGGGATCACCACTTCGTAGCCCCAGGTCTGGCCGTTGACCCAGCCATCCTTGCGCAAATTGTTGGCGGTCGAGGCAATCAGGTCGGGCACCGAACCGACGACGTCGCGCCGGCCGTCGTGATCGAAATCCACGGCGTAGCGTTTGAACGCGGTTGGCATGAACTGCGTCGGTCCGAATGCGCCCGCCCATGAGCCGATCAGATGGTCCGGCCGCACATCGCCGCGATTGAGAATTTCCAGCGCCGAGAGGAATTCGTCGCGAAAATAGTTTTGCCGCCGGCCGATGCAGGCCAGCGTCGCGGTCGAGCGGATCACCGGACGATCGCCGCCGATGGCGCCGTAATTCGTTTCGACACCCCAGATCGCGGCAAGGATATAGCGGTCGACACCGTACGCTTGCTCGACGGCATCGAAGGTCGTGCGATATTTCGCCAGAAGCTCGCGGCCCTTGGCGATGCGCGTGTCGGTCACCAGGATGTCGAGATAGTCCCAGAACGATTTGGTGAATTCCGGCTGGTTGTCGAGCAGATCCATGATCCGCAGATCGGGCGTGAGCGGCGCGGTCACGGTCTGATACGTCTCGCGCGATAGGCCGCGCTTGCTCGCCGCCGGCCACAATCGCTCGAGACATGCATGGAAGTTCGCCGCCGCGGCGCGGATCGCCGGCGCGGTCATCAGCGGATGACCGGAGGCGCCGGATTCGCCCGACCATTCCGGCGCGCCGCCGGGCACAACCGCGGCTGGCGAAATGGTGCCGGTCACGTAGCGGTCGTCGCGGTTCTGCGCCGCGGCGCCGCCGATAAGAGCGGCCGCCAAAATCGCGGCGGTGAGAGTTATTCGTGCCTTACGCATTCCGGCCGGTCCGCTTCCTTATTTTCGCCGTGGCTATGCTTATGGGTGGCGCGAACTCGTTTCGACGACGTTAATAGTCTAACCTGATTCACCCGCCTGCCGGCGCATGATTCCTGTCCAACAGCCGGCCCCACTTTCCCGAGGCCCGTATGACCCGTATCCGCAAAGCCATATTCCCTGTCGCCGGCCTCGGAACCCGGTTCCTGCCCGCCACCAAGGCCATGCCCAAGGAAATGCTGCCGGTGGTCGACCGGCCGCTGATCCAGCATGTGGTGGACGAGGCGCGCCAGGCCGGCATCGAGCACTTCATCTTCGTCACCGGCCGCAGCAAGAGCGTGATCGAGGACCATTTCGACCGTCAGTTCGAGCTTGAAGCCACGCTGGTCGAGCGCGGCAAAAAGGCCGACCTGGACCTATTGTCGCAGGACCTGCCCGAGCCCGGCACCACCAGCTTTACCCGCCAGCAATCGCCGCTCGGCTTAGGCCACGCGGTCTGGTGCGCGCGCGAACTCGTCGGCCATGAGCCCTTCGCGCTGCTGCTGCCGGACGTGCTGGTGCAGCATCCGCGCGGCTGCCTGGCGCAGATGATCGACGCCGCAGCCAGCCTCGACAGCAACGCCAATATCATCGCGGTCGAGGAAGTGCCGATGGACCGCGTGCACATGTATGGCGTGGTCGGCGTCGGCCAACCCAAGGGCAAGGCGTTCTCCATCACCAAGATGGTCGAGAAGCCGAAGGCGGCCGACGCGCCGTCCAATCTCAGCATTACCGGGCGCTATATCCTGCAGCCTGAAATCTTCGACGTGCTAGGAAAGCAGGCCGCCGGCGCCGGCGGTGAAATCCAATTGACCGATGCCATGCTGGCGCTGGCGAAGACGCAGCCATTCTACGGTCTGAAATTCGAAGGCCGCAGCTTCGACTGCGGCTCCAAGATCGGCTTCCTCGCCGCCAACGTGTCCTACGGCCTCGAGCGGCCCGATCTCGCGCCCGAACTGCGCGCCGAGCTGACGCGCATGTTGGCGGGGAAGTAGGTCTCTCCGCTCATTCCCGCGAAAGCGGGAATCCAATTCTAAATCTAAAAAGCTGGGTCCCCGCTTTCGCGGGGACGAGCGGCGATCGTCACTGCTGCACGCGCAGGCCCAGCAGGAAAACGCTGGCGCTGTAGTCGTTGCCGGTGACATTGGAGCGCAGCCAGTCCTGGCGGAACTCGCCTTTGACCTGCATCATGCGATTGAGCTTGTAGGTCAGCCCCAAACCAAACGAATAGCGCTTGTCCTCACGCTCTTCGCCCGGCGCGGTAATCACGCAATTGCAGACCGGATCGAAGCCGATAATGACGTCGGCGCCTTTGTAGGTGTCGAGTCCGACGCCCAGCTTCACCGTGCCGATCAGCCAGCGCCGGAACGAATGATCGACCTGCAGGCCGACGTCGCGATAGAGCACGCCGGAAACGCCGGCAATGGTC
>JANMSZ010000435.1:0-14280 GCA_031389925.1 Hyphomicrobiales bacterium
CTTCGCGGCAATAGCGCCGATCAGCACGAAGACCAGCAGCGCGACGCCTTGCGCGATGATGAAACGGGTGTTGACCGGGTCGGCGAACGGCGGGCCGACCATCGGCGCCGCGGGATTGAGCAACGACAGTTTCTGGAACGACTGCACGATCAGCACGAAGAAATTAAACCAGAACGCAGCGACTGCCGTCGCCACGTAGATCCAGCGCCACGAGCCGGCGAGCTTCTTGACGTAGAGTCCGTACAACGCGAACGCCAACAGCACCGACGAGATAACGCCGGTGCCAAACGCGGGCGTGAAGCCGGCAAACGGAAACATGAAGCCGGTGACGGTCGTCAGCACGGTGAACAACAGACAGATCGCGGTCCAGCCAGATAGTTTGTTCGAGCCAAGCATGCCGGCCATCACGATAAAGCTGGTCGCGATCGCAATTAGCGAGATGATGACGTGTAAAGTCGTGAATGCCGATGTCGATAGACCGAAGATCATGACGCCCCCTGCGTAGCCGGCGTCGGGATGTTACGCCCGCGACCCGGACATCGCCAAGCCGGGACTCATGAATTTGCTCTAGCGCCCGCTCGGTCCAACTCGTTCGCCTCAGCGGTTCGCCGCGCTCCAGGGCGCGAAACGGTGCCCGACCCATTTCAGCAGAGACGTCAGCGAGACGCCGAGCACCATCAGCACGATCACCGGCACGAAGACCTTGTCCATCTCGAAGACGTTAGCGTAGCGCGTGATCATGAACCCAAGACCGGAAATGGTGGTGTAGAATTCCGCGATGATCATGCCGATCAGGCCGCGGCCGATCGCAAGACGAATGCCGGCGATGATATAGGGCACGGAGAACGGCAGCAGCACGTCCTGCCACATTGCCCATTCGCCGGATCGGAACGATTTCGCCACCTCGAGCATGTTCTTGTCGCATTCGCGTACGCCCTGATAGGTGTTGATCAGGACGGGAAATACCGCGAACAAAAACACCACGATGATCTTGGCCTTCAAATAAATGCCGAACCACAGCACCAGCAGCGGCACCACGGCGACCAAGGGCGTTGCGTAGAGCGCGTTGATCGGCAGGTCGAGCGCCCAGTCGAGCCGGCGGAAGCGCGCCATCGCGATGCCCAGCGGTATGCCGACCACGAGCGCGACGCTGAGGCCATAGAGCATGACCTCCAGGCTCTGCATCATGTAGTACGGCAATTCGCCGGAGATGGTGAGATCGTAGAATGCGACGGCGATTTTCGTCGGATAGGTGAAGAAAATCGGGCTGATGAACGGCCCGACGATTTCCCAGACGATGAGAAGGACGACGAGGAAGCCGTAGCGATAAACCGCCGGCGTTTCGCTCCACGGCGTCTTGGCCACGGCCGGCTGGGTCCCGCCGGCAATCCCGGCGGCCTGAACATCATGGGCGACGCTCATCGCAATGCTTCCCTTAGCAACTGTGTCGTGCGCGGGCGCCACCGTTTCCGGCGGCGCCCGGTCGAGTTGGCTCAAGCGGGCCTAGAACGCCGTGGTCGGGCAGATCGGGCCTTTCCATTCGCCAAGCTGTTCGATGGCTTTCTTGGCGAAAGTCGCGTCGACGATATCGTCGTAAGTCGGCGTCTTGCCTTCTTTGATGTTGCCGACCCTGGTCATCAAATCAGCGGTGAATTTCACCCGCTCGGCGCCGAGGCCACTATTGGCATCCCAGATGCATTCCTTGACCATGAAGTCATAGGTGTCGGACAGGATCTTCTCGGGATAGCCGGTCTGCTTGACGAAGATCGGCATCACTTTCGCCTTCTGCGTATAGATGATGCGCGTGGCTTCGATGTTTGCCGTAACGACGGCCTGCATGACCGCCGCTTTTTCCTTGATAGATTTTTCGGTCGCCGACAGGAAAGTATAAAGCGTTTTCGGCTGCAGCTCCCACATCCGGGCCACCGCGTGCAGTTCAGGCACCTTGCTCTTGGCGAGCATTTCCTGTTCGACGTGCAGGATCGCCGTGTCGACCTGGTTCGCCACCAGCGCGGGCACGTCTTCGCTGGCGATGGAAACGAAGTTCACGTCCTTCGGATCGATCTTGGCGGCACGCAACACCGCGCGGCTCAGCAAGTCGGCGAAACCGCCCGGCTCCTGGATGCCGATGCGTTTGCCCTTGAGGTCGGCCATGGTCTTGATGTCGGCGCGAACGACGAGCGAGGCTTCCAACTTCGGAAGATTGGCGGAGAGAGCCTTCACGGCGGCGCCGTTGGCGCGGCCGATGATGGTGGGCGCGCCGGGGGTCAATCCGAGATCGATGTTGCCGGCCAGCAGCGCTCGGTAGACCTTCACGCCGTCGCCGAGCGAGACGATGTCGACGTCGAGGCCGGCCTTTTTGTAAAGGCCGAGTTCCTTGGCGACGATCACCGGCATATGGACGATGTTGGGCGGCGACGTCGGAATGCCGATGGTGATTTTTTGTTGGGCGTTGGCAGCGCCCGGCAGCACCAACGCTGCAACGACCACAGCCGCAAGCGTCGAATACAATGCGCGCATATGAATCCTCCCATATTGTTTTTATGGCTTGCCCGATGGCTCGCACCATCGGACAGCCGCGGTCTCGCCGCTCCGGCGATCTTGCCCGATCACACCCGTAAAAACAACGAACCCGGCCGTTGTAATCCCTCCGTAAACCGCGTTCCGGGGCCATATTTTGGCCTTTGACCACCGCGGCACCCCATGTGCATATACCGCCCCAACACGAACCTTGAAGCGAGACGCCCTTTGCCGAACGAACCGATCTACGACATCGCCCATCTCGGCCATGTCGAAATGCTGACGCCGAAGTTCGACGAGAGCGTGAAGTTCTTCGTGGACGTGATGGGCATGACCGTCAGCGGCGAAAAAGGCGATAGCGTCTATCTGCGCGGCTGGGACGATTACGAGCGTTATTCGCTGAAGCTGACCGCGTCGAAGACCTCGGGCATGGCGCATTGCGCCTTCCGCACCCGCTCGCCGCAGGCGCTGGAACGGCGCGCCGCGGCGCTGAAAGGCTCCGGCTTCGACGTCGGTTGGACGGACGGCGACCTCGGGCATGGCCGGACATTTGTCTGCAAGGACCCGGATGGCCATGTTATCGAGCTTTATTACGACACCGAATGGTATGCGCCGCCGCCTGACAAAAGTCCGGCATTGAAGAACCAGGCGCAGCGTTATCCGGCGCGCGGCTGCAACGTGCGGCGCATCGACCACTTCAACGGGCTGGCCGCCGACATCAAAGCCAACCGCGAGTTCTTCCAGAATTATCTCGGCTTCATGCTGACCGAGCAGATCGTGCTCGACGACGGCACCGAAGCCGGCATGTGGATGACGGCCACCAACAAATCCTACGACTTCGCCTATACGCGCGACCACACCGGCACCAAAGGCCGCTTCCACCACGTCACCTACGCGCTCGATAGCCGCGAAGACATCCTGCGCGCCGCCGATATCTTCCTGGAGGCCGGCGTGTTCATCGAAACCGGCCCGCACAAGCACGCGGTGCAGCAGACCTTCTTCCTCTATGTCTACGAACCGGGCGGCAACCGCGTCGAGGTCGCCTGCGCCGGCGCGCGGCTGGTGCTGGCGCCGGACTGGAAGGTCATCACCTGGACCGAGGAAGAGCGCAAGAAAGGCCAGGCCTGGGGCCTCAAGACCATCGAGTCGTTCCACACCCACGGCACGCCGCCGATGGCGCATAAGTAATTGTTCTGTAAGTCAATTTTCGTAAGTTATACGCAAACTGCAATTTGCGTATAACGACGCAAATGACCGCCATTCGCACCACCACCCTGCCCTCGGGCAAGACAATACCAGCCTTCGGGCTCGGCACCTGGCGCATGGGCGAGAGTGCCCGCAAGCGCGCCGACGAAGTAAAGGCGCTGGCGCACGGTCTTTCGCTCGGCGTGACGCTGATCGACACGGCGGAGATGTATGGCGACGGCGAAGCCGAGACCATCGTCGCCGACGCGGTCGGCAACAGCCGCGACGAGGTCTTCATCGTCAGCAAGGTGTTGCCGGGCAATTCCAGCAGGCGCGGCACCATCGCCGCCTGCGAGCGCAGCCTCAAGCGGCTCAAGACCGACCGCATCGATCTCTATCTGCTGCACTGGCGCGGCGCGCCACCTTTGCATGAGACCATCGAGGCGTTTGCCGCGCTCAAGAACGCGGGCAAGATTCTCGACTGGGGCGTCAGCAATTTCGACATTGGCGAGATGGAAGAACTCGCCGAGACGTCCGGTGGCGACGGCTGCGCGAGTAATCAGGTGCTGTACAACCTGACGCGGCGCGGCGTCGAATTCGACCTGATGCCGTGGTGCCGCGCCCGAAAGATGCCGGTCATGGCTTATTCGCCGATCGAGCAAGGCCGCATGCTGGGTCACGCCGCCTTGGCCGACGTTGCGGGACGGCACAAGGCGACACCGGCGCAAGTGGCGCTGGCCTGGCTGCTGCGGCAGGACGGCATCGTCGTCATCCCGAAAGCCACCGCACTGGCCCATGTCGAGGAAGACATAGCGGCGCTCGATCTGCGCCTCACCACCGACGATCTCGCCACGCTGGACCGTGCCTTTCCGCCGCCGAAAAAAGCCACATCGCTGGATATGCTGTGATAACGGAACGATCTAGAATTGGTGAAACTCAACAAGCCCAAGGACGACCATGACCCGCCGCAATACCCCGCGCATTTCCTTCATCGGTTTCGGCGAAGCCGGCCAAGCGATTGCCTCCGGCCTTCGTGAAGGCGGCATCGAGCAGATCGTGGCCTGGGACATCCTGTTTCCGCAAAGCGCAGGCGCGCCGCTCAAGGCGGCGGCCGAGAAATTCGGCGTGCGGGCTGCCAAGTCGGCCGCCGATGCCGTGGCCGAGACCGACATGATCATTTCCGCGGTGACCGCCGCGTCGAGCCTCGAGGCCGCGCGCTCCGTCGAGCCGCATATTGCCGGCAATCCCTATTATCTCGACATCAATTCTGTGTCGCCCGGCCGCAAGCAGGACACCGTGAAGCTTCTGGCCAACAAAGTGCGTTATGTCGACGTCGCGGTGATCGCGCCGATCCATCCCAAGCGGCACCAGACCCCGCTGCTGATCGCCGGCCCGCACGCCGATGCGATTGCCCCGTTGCTGGGCGAATTGGAGATGAAACTGACCGTCGTCCCCGGCGGCACCGGCCAGGCGGCCGCGATCAAGATGATCCGCAGCGTCATGATCAAAGGCATGGAAGCGCTGACGCTGGAATGTTTCCTGGCGGCGTCGCGCGCGGGTCTCCTGGAAGAAGTCACCGCCTCGCTGAAGAACAATTATCCGACGCTCGACTGGACCCAGATCGGCGACTACAACATCGAACGCATGGCAAGTCATGGCGAACGCCGCGCCGCGGAGATGGAAGAGTCGGCCGCAACCTTGCGCGAGCTCGGGTTGGAGCCACTGATGGTTGAATCGACCGTCAAGCGTCAACGCGAGATGGGCGCTATCGGCAAGAATGACAAAGTGCGCGAAACGCTGACCAGCGACCGCAGCGTCATGCTCAACGCCATCAGCAGCGCCGCCAAAATCAACCACAAGACCAATCACTAGCTGCTTCCTGAATGCCGGGTGAACGTGCACCGCAACATATGCGCGGCCCTATGACGCGCGTGTTGCAGTGCGATTTCGTTCAGCCGTCATAGACCTCCCGCATACGATGCGCGCGTTCAACAATGCTGGGGTTCAAAAATGAAAGCTCTGAAGAAATTGGGTTACGCTGCCGTGGTTGCGATCGCCGCCGTGGGCTTTGTCATCGGCTCCGCCGGATCGAGCGAAGCCAAAGGAAAGAAAAAACCCGCGCCGGCGCCGAAGGTTTCGGCAACGTGTCTGTTGAGCGCATCCGCGCCGGTATGCGCAACGCGCGGTAAGCAGACGTTCACCTACGCGAACGCCTGCTACGCCGGCAATGACGGCGCCGTCGTGAAGGCGCAGAAGGCCTGTCCGCCAGCCAAGGCCATGAAGGCCAAGAAGGGCGGCAAGAAAGCCATGAAGAAGGCCGGCAAGGGCAAGAAGAAATAAGCCGCGCTTCGATCGATAAAAAAAACGGGCCGCACCGCTGCGGCCCGTTTTCGTTTGAGAGTATTATTATTTACGCATGATCTTATCCGAAAACCGGTTCCCACTTTTCGGGATCATGCGCCGCTTTATTTCTTGCGCGGCGGAATTTGCAGCAGTTCGGTGAGCTGCTCTTTGGTCAGCGGCTTGTCGAGGAATTTCAACTTTACTGCATCCCGCACCGCACCATCGAGATCGGCGAACGCGTCGGTCTGCATGGTTGCCTTCGGCTGGAAATCGGCCATCGACTGCTTCAGCAGGTCGACCGGCAGCTTCATCTTGACCGAATACATCTCGACCGCCTTCGGATCGGAATACATCCAGTCCACCGCCTCGCGATAGGCCTCCATGAAGCGCATGATCGCTTCACGCTTGGTCTTGAGCGCTTCCGCGTTGACGATCAACGTGCGCACGGTCTGCCCGCGCAGCGACGGCACGTCGCTGCCGCGCGCCACGATGCGGATCTTGCCTTCCTTGATTTCCCTCAGCCCGAACGGCGGCGCCGCCCAGCCGATGTCGACCTGGCCGGACATCACCGCGGTCAACGTTCCCGGAGGGCCGCCGGTCGCGGTCGGCTTGGCCTTGGAGCCGAGTTCGCTCGTGAACGCGACGACGATGTTGTTCGAGCTCGAGCCGTTGGTCGAATAGGCGATGGTCGTCTCTGGCGTGGTGTCTTTCAGGCTCTTGATCTTGGAGTCGGCCTTTACGTACCAGAACAAGTCGCCGGTGCCGGTGAAGGCCGGCGCCAGGATGCGGACCGGCGCGCCCTTCGAGAAGGCGCGCATCACGCCGGCGGCGCCGACGCCGGCGCCGATATCGGCCGAACCGGAGATCACCGCCTGGATGGTTTCGCCGGCGCCTTGGGTGCCGACATTCTCCAACACCAGACCGTGCTTTTTGAAAATTCCAGCGTCCTGGCCGAGGGTCGGCGCTTGGTTTTCCCAGTTATTGATCTGACCGATCGCGACCTTGAGCTGGTCCTGTGCCGAGGCGGGCATCGCGGCAAGCGCCAGCAGCCCGAGCGTCGCGATTAATTTTATTTTCCTCATCGCATCCTCCCTGAAAGTCTTTTTTGATTTTTGAACGCCCCACGAGCGGCATTCAACACAAGTGCCGCCCGCGGGGAAAGGCCAAAGTGCTAGCGCCGCTTCTTCTTGCTGCTGGCCTTCTTGGCGGTCTTTTTGGCGGTCTTTTTGGCGGCAGGCTTTTTCGACTTGGCAGGCGCCGCCTTCTTGGCGGCCGGCACACCGCCGGCTTTGGCGACCCGCATCGACCAGTATTCCCACGAGCGCGTCAGCCCGGTGGTCTTGGAGCTGATCGAGCCCGCCAATTTCGCCTCGCCGGGCGTCAGCGATTCGATGTTGCTGCCGATGCTGAGTGCCTGCACCTGATACGCGGCATTGCGCGCCGAGAACACGCTGCGGAACACGCAGTCTTTTACGCTGGTACCCGCGACCGTGACGCCGTGGCGGCGCATCAGCACCATCATGCCCTGCCCCATGGCGCGGGCGAGCGAAGCGCCCTCCTCCGGCTTGATCACCAGCATGTTGGTGTCGCCGAATTCGTCGTGCTGATCCCAGAACGGCGGCTTGATGCCGCCGACGGCGCCAAGATGGAACACCGGCACATAGTCGATGCGGTTGGCCAGAAGCGGCATGAAGGCCGGGCAATGGTGATGGCATACCGACATCACCTCCGGCCGCGCCTTGTAGATTTCGCCGTGGATCACGCGCTCCGAATATTGCCCGACGCTTGGCTCTTTAACCGGGTTGGAATCGAGGTCGTATTCGATGAAGTCGTCCGGCGTCACCAGCTCGGGCGCACGCGACCGCGACAGAAAGTAGCGGTTCGGATTGTCGGGGTGACGCACGCTGACATGGCCGAAGGCATCGATGATGCCCTCATTAGCGACGATGCGGTTGGCGAGCGAAAGTTCGGCGCGGGCTTCGGCAATTTTATTGGCCACTGACGTTTCCTCTTGTCGTTTCTCGTTGCGGTGTCCCGCATGGCAGGACCATCGCGGTGTCTCATATTATAGGCCAGCCGGCCATGAAAGCGACGACGGCGCTTGACAGATCGCGGTGGTTGAGGCGGGCTCATGCCATCATGCCGGGACCTGCTCAGATCGTCATCGAAAACGTCAGTCATATGTATCGGCCGCCGCGCGGCCGGGAGGTGCTGGCGCTCGACCAGGTCTCGCTCGAGGTGGCAAATCGTGAATTCGTGGCGCTGCTGGGCCCGTCCGGCTGCGGCAAGTCGACCCTGCTGTACCTGATCGGCGGCTTTCTGCCGGTCGAAACCGGAACAATCCGCGTCGATGGCACGCCGGTCGTAGGCCCCGGCCCCGATCGCGGCATCGTCTTCCAGCACTTCGCGCTGTTTCCGTGGAAAACCGTGCGCGGCAACATCCTCTACGGGCTCGAACGCCAGGGCATGCCCAAGGATGAGCGCGAAAAGCGCGCTATGGATTTCATCGAGTTGGTCGGGCTCACGGGCTTCGAGGACAGCTACCCCTCGCAACTGTCCGGCGGCATGAAGCAGCGCACCGCGATCGCGCGCACGCTCGCCTTCGACCCCAAGATCCTGCTGATGGACGAGCCGTTCGGCGCGCTCGACGCGCAGACCCGCGGCTTGATGCAGGCCGAATTGCTGCGCATCTGGCAGCGCACGCCGAAGACCGTGATTTTCGTGACCCACGACGTGCAGGAGGCGGTCTATCTCGCCGACCGTGTCGCGGTGATGTCGGCGCGGCCG
The DNA here is from genome assembly GCA_031389925.1 of Hyphomicrobiales bacterium. Taxonomy (GTDB): domain Bacteria; phylum Pseudomonadota; class Alphaproteobacteria; order Rhizobiales; family Xanthobacteraceae; genus Pseudolabrys. Next base: position 8,836 of record JANMSZ010000435.1, read on the forward strand.
GGACGCATCAAGACCGTCGTCGACACCAAGTTCGACAAGACCGATCCCCATGTCCACAAGGCCAAGGCCTTCGTCGAGAAGGTCGACGAGATCTGGAACCTGGTGCGCGACGAGGCCATCAAGGCGCAAGGCACGCGCATACCATGAAGACGTTCATCCGCTACTCCCCGCTCCTCATCCTGGCCATCGCCTGGGAACTGACGGCGCGGTTCGAACTGGTATCGACGACGGCGCTGCCGCCTCTCTCCGACGTGGCCCTCGCCTGGATCGAGATGATCAAGGACGGCGAGTTGACCACCAATGGCGGCTCCTCGCTGTACCGCGCCTTCGCCGGCCTCGCGCTGGCGATCGGAATCGGCGCCACGCTCGGCATCGCCATGGCCTGGTGGAAGCCGGTCAACGTGCTGCTCTCCCCGCTCGTGGAGATTTTCTACCCGCTGCCGAAATCGGCGCTGATCCCGGTCACCGTGATCTGGCTCGGCTTCGGCGACGGCTCCAAAATCCTGCTGATCTTCCTCGGCTGCATGCTGCCGGTGACCATCGGCGCCTTCAACGGCGCGCGATCGAGCGAGCAAGTGCTGGTCTGGTCGGCGCGCAGCATGGGCGCCAGCAAGCTGCGCATGCTGTGGGATGTCGTGGTGCCGAGCGCGATGCCGGAACTGCTCAACGGCATCCGCACCGCGCTGGCGCTGTCGTTCATACTCCTTGTTTCATCCGAACTAATTGTGGCGCAGAAAGGCTTCGGCTTTCTGATCGGTTCGCTCGGCGCCAACGGCTCCTATGACGCGATGTACGCCGTGGTGCTGACGGTGGCGTTCTTAGGCTTCGCCGCCGACCGGCTTTATCTGCTGATCACGCGATGGACCTTCGCATGGCGCATGTAGACGCATCGACCTCCGCTGACGAGGCGCCGGCGCTGCGCGTGGCGCGCACGGCGCTCTGGGGCTTTGCCCGGGTGTTCTCGATTGTGCTGGTGCTGGCAGCTTGGGAACTGTTGGCGCGCAGCGGAAGGTTCACGCCGTTCCAATTGCCGGCGCTGAGCGCGGTGCTGGAGCGCATCTGGAGCGACGCCGTCTCCGGCGATCTCGCCATCAATACCGCGCTGACGCTGTACCGCGCGCTGGTCAGCTTCGCTATTTGCGCTGTCGGCGGCGTTCTCATCGGCATGGCGATGTCGCGCAACAAGGTCGCCAACTGGTTTTTCGACCCGATCATCTCGGTCGGCTTTCCGATGCCCAAGATCGCCTTCCTGCCGGTGGTGATCCTGTGGCTCGGCGTCTATGACGTCTCAAAAATCACCATCATCGTCATCGACGCCATTTTCCCGGTGATCGCCGCGACCGTGATCGCCATCCAGAACGTCGAGCGCGAGTTCATCTGGTCGGCGCGCAACATGGGCGCGACCAACCGCGAAGTTCTGTTTCAGATCGTGCTGCCGGCAGCCATGCCGCAGATCATGACCGGCCTGCAGGTCGCGCTGCCGCTGACGCTGATCGTGGCGGTGGTCGCGGAAATGCTGATGGGCGGCTACGGCCTGGGCGGCGCCATGATGACGGCGTCGCAATTTGCCAATTCGGTCAGCGTCTTTGCCGGCATCGTCGAGATCGCAGTGATCGGCTACATCCTGGTCAAGGGGATGTCGATGATCCGCCGCCGCGTGCTGATCTGGCACCAGGAAGCCAACGAGCCGACGACGGCCTAGCTTCAATGACGAAGGCCGCCCGGGAGTTTCCTCGCCGGACAGCCTGTCATTTGAGTGGACACAGAAGCGATCAGTTCTTCTGCTGCGCAGCCTGCGCCTGCGGGTTGGCCGCCAGATAGTCCTGGTAGGTCTTGCCGGCGAAGTTCGACGGGCTCTGGATTTCACCGGACTGGGCGGGCGCACCTTCGACCGGGGCGCTGGCCATTTCCTTGGTGCACAGATCCTTGAACACCACGATGCCTTCCGGCGTGTAGCTCTTGGTCAGGCAGGTGCAGAAGCCTTCGACAACGGGGCGAACATAGGCGACCGGACGGACATAGCCGTGCGTGTAGATGCGATGAATGCGGACGTGCTTGTGGTAATTCGGGCGGTGGATGCGCACGATTCCGGGGCGATGACCGTGACCGTGGCCTTTGTTGAGTTGGGCATGGCCGCCGCCGTTCGGCTTGGCGTCGGCGGCGCCGGACGCCAGAGCGGCGACGGCGAGCGTGGCGATGGCGGCGAAGCTGAGCATCAGTTTGCGGGACGAGTTGAGGGACATGGCGTTCTCCTGGGTTGAAATGAAGCGGTCGTAATCGTTGGTCGGCGGACCGCCGAAAAAGGTTCACGGTGGAACTAAAGGCCGTCCGGACCGGCCTCCGCGGGCCGCTCATAAGATCGCTCGCCTGTACCGGATGCCGGGCAAAGGGGCGCCGCGGCGCCTTGCCAAAACCAGTTGGACGCCCGACAATCTTTCTTTCGCGACGTGAAGCCTGCCGCAGCGCAGGCCCGGCGAAATTTGGGAGGATGCAATGAGGATTCAGAAGCTCGTCACGGTCGGTGCCAAATTCGGAGTCTTGGCCGGCGCGTGTGCTCTCGGCCTTTTCGGCACTGTCGCCGCCAATGGCGCGGACCCGGTCAAGATCCGCATGTCATGGGTGGCCCCGGTCTCCAACTGGGCCTCGATCGTGCTCGAAAAGAAGGACCTCGCCAAACATTTGGGCAAGTCCTACACGATCGAGTCGATCCGCTATCAGGGCACGCCGCAGATGATCACGGCGATCGCCAATAACGAGCTGGAAGTGTCCAACCTCGCCTATTCCTCGCTCGCCATCGCGATCGAGAACGCCGGCCTTACCGATATCCGCGTGATCGCCGACGAATTCCAGGACGGCGTGCCCGGCCACTACAGCACCCAGTTCTATGTGCGCAAGGACAGCGGCATCAACAAGATCGCGGATATCAAGGGCAAGATCGTCGGCACCAACGGCGGCGGCAGCGCCGTCGACGTCGCGTTGCGCGCCGCGCTGAAGAAACACGGGCTCGAGGAAAAGCGCGACTACACCATGCTGGAAGGCCCGCTGCCGGCCATGCCGGCCATGCTGCTGGAGAAGAAAGCCGACCTGATCCCGGCTGTGCTGCCGTTCTCGTTCAATCCCAAGCTCAAGGAAGAAGGCAAGGTCCTGTTCGAGCAGCGCGAGGCGCTGGGCGTGACGCAGATGATCGTATGGACCGTGCGCAAGTCGTTCATCGACAAGAACCGCGCCGCCATGGTCGACTTCATGGAGGACATGCTGGTCATCACCCGCTGGTATCAGGACCCGAAGAACAAGGACGAAGTCGCCAAGATCGCGTCCAAGATCACCAAGGTCCCGCCGGAGCGCTTCGGCTGGCTGTATACAAAGGCCGACACCTATCGCGATCCCAACCTGATCCCGAATGTGGAGGCGCTGCAGCGCAACGTCGACGTCACCCGCGACCTCGGATTCGTGAAAAACAAGATCGACATCGCCAAATTCGTCGATCTGAGCCTGGCGCAGGAAGCGGCAAAGCGCCTCAAGTAGTTTCAGCCGCGACTATATCTTGTACGTGATGAACCCCGGGAACCCCATTCCCGGGGTTCAGCGGTAAAAGGGTGCCAGTGGCCGAATTATGGTTAATTTTTGCTTTACAAAAACCCCGAAACCGGAAAAGCTAAGGCAGTGGCTTAACTTATATGGTTAACGGGGCTTTAAGATGAAAACTCTGTCCAAGCTTATCTGCGGGGCCCTGCTCGTGGTCGGGTTCGCGAACATCGTTCCGACCCAGGCCGCGGCTGGGACCTACTATGACTCAGTCTGTAACTGCCGGCGACCTGATTCCGAGTACAACACTCGCCGGGTCGTTCGTGGCGCGCCGCAGGTTAACACCCGCACCCGCTACGTCGATCGGACTCGCGAAGTGAAGAAGACGAACCTGGTGCAGGAAAACCGCTTGGTCGTGCACGTGAAGCCGGTCATCAACCGCGAAATCGTTGTGCATCGCGTCAATACGGTGATCCGCAACATCACCCTGCACAAGGTCAACACCACCAACAAGACGCAGGTTGAGCACCGTAACGAGACGGTCAACCGCTACGCGCAGGGGTCGACCCGCACCGTCAACGAGCGTCGTGAAGTCCGCGGCGTGAACTGTAATTGCCCCGCCGACGCCAACTACAACGGTGGCAGCTACAGGGGCGGTTCACAGGTTTCCTACCGCTACTAGGACCTGATTTCGTCCGTGAAACTACACCGCCTCGCCGGGTGACCGGCGGGGCGGTTTTCATTTGTGGGGCTCAATCGCCGCCTCGGCAATAAATCCCGACTGCTTTAGGGCGCCACAGCTCGGCCATTGTGCGTCTCCGCGAATACTTGACGCAACTTGACTCATCTTGATGTCCAGCCAGTTTCTTATACTTAAGAATCGCAATAATCAGCTCTATTATTAGTTATATCTGAAATAACGACCCATGTTTTTCGTCAATAACTATCAATTTTACTACGTTATTACTTAATTAGAGCTTTTCTAAACTGATAAGTACTGTTTGGAATACTTAAAAACTGCGATTTTGCTGTTGTTTTTCACCATCCTCGCTATAGGTTGCCGGCATATCGAGAACTTCGGGACCTGCATGCCGCCCTCAGCCGCCTTTGGCTCAATGCGCACTTGTGGATCGGCGGCGGCCTGGCCGTCATGTGGCTGCGCAAGCGTGCCGGCCGTAAGGCCGTCAAAAGCGGGGCCGCGCAATTGCGGCCCGCCGAATGACTCGAAGATGTTATAATGTTACAATATGCAGGCGGACGAATTGAAGGACAGTGGAATGAACTCTCATCGTAATTCTCCAGCGCGGCTGCTGATCGCGGCGGTGTTCGCCGCCAGTCTACTGCTGCCGGCTTCGGCCTTGGCGCAAACGCAGCCGGATTCGCCTGCCCCGGCAGCGCCCGCCGCCGTTCAGCCTGCCCCGTCCGCAACGTCCGTGCCGCAAGCCGCTGCGCCGGCGCAGTCCGCCGTCGCGCCTGCCCCCGACGCGATGCTGAAACTGCCGAAAGACCTGTCGCCCTGGGGCATGTTCATGGCCGCCGATTGGGTCGTCAAGGGCGTCATGCTGGGCCTCGCCTTCGCTTCGCTGATCACCTGGACCGTCTGGGTCGCCAAAACGCTGGAATTGGCCGGCGCCCGCACCCGCGCCAGCAAGGCGCTAAAGATCATCCGCAGCTCGAAAACGCTGGCGGAAGCCGTCGATGCCATCGAAGGCCGCGGCGGCCCCGGCGCGCTGATGCTGCGCACCGCCGCCGAAGAGGCCGCGCTCTCCGAGGGCGCGATCGACCAGGCCGGCGGCAGCGGCCTCAAGGAGCGCGTCTCCTCCTCGCTGTCGCGCATCGAAGCCTATGCCGGCCGCCGCATGGCGCGCGGCACCGGCGTGCTCGCCACCATCGGTTCCACCGCCCCCTTCGTCGGCCTGT
>JANMSZ010000320.1:0-12970 GCA_031389925.1 Hyphomicrobiales bacterium
GAGTACCCGCTGCTCACGGCGGCGCTCGCCGCCACCCGCGGCAATCAGATCCGGGCGGCCGATCTCCTGGGCGTGAACCGCAACACGTTGCGCAAGAAAATCCGGGACCTGGATATTCAGGTTTTCCGCAGCGGCAACTGACCCGGCCGGTTAACTTTAGGCCGCGGAATTGTCGTAATTCGGCAACATTGTTGTATAAAAGCATCAGTGCCTAGTCGGCATTGCCTGCCTATCCGTGCCCCAAAGGGCACTCCCGCCGTCCCCATCCGATGAGGGTCAATGAGTCTCGACCAGGCCGCGATCGCCGAAGCTGCCCTTGCCGGTCCCGCGCCGAAGCGGGAGTTACGCATGCTCGGCCCGATCGCCGTCGGGCTGGCGCTGCTGTCGGCCTTTGTCACCTTTATCGTTCTCGCCGACCTGACGCCGATTTCGCCGACGCATTACGTCGTCGTCAGTCTGTTGGCCGCGAACGCTTTCACGATGGCGCTGCTGCTGGCCGTCATCGTGCGCGAGGTCTGGCAGGTGGTACAGGCGAGGCGAACCGGCCGCGCCGCCGCGCGCCTCCACGTGCGCATCGTCGGCCTGTTCTCGATCATCGCGGCGGCGCCCGCAATTTTGGTGGCAATTGTGGCGAGCGTGACGCTGGACCGCGGCCTCGATCGCCTGTTTTCCACGCGCACCCGTGCCGCCATCGAAAACTCGCTGATCGTCGCCGAAGCCTATTTGCGCGACCACGCGCAGATCGTCCGCTCCGACATCATGCTGATGGGTTTCGAAATCGCGCGCGCCAAGCCGGTGTTCGAGCGTGACAGCGAGCAACTGCGGCAGTTTCTGACCTTCCAGGCTTCGGTCCGCGGTCTCGCCGCCGCCATCGTGTTCGATGACAACCTCAACATCATCGCGCGCGCCGATTTGAAGGTGAACCAGACCTTCGCCATGCCGCCGCGCGACGCGCTGGCGCATATCAGCGACAAGGACCCGCAGATCGTTCTGTTGCCCGATACCGATTACGTCGCCGCGGTCGTCAAGCTCGAGAAATTCGACAACCGGTTTCTCTACGTGACCCGGCTGCTCGATCCGCGCGTCGTGCCGCAATTGCAGGCGACGCGCGCCAGCGTCACCGAATATGCCGAGATCGAGGCGCGCCGCGTCGGCGTGCAAGTCGCATTCGGCCTGATGTATACGGTGATCGCGCTTATTGTTCTGTTATCCGCCGTTTGGATCGGCTTGAACTTCGCCAACCGTCTGGTGGCGCCGATCCGGCGGCTGATTGGCGCCGCCAATCTGGTGTCGACCGGCAATCTTTATGTCCGCGTGCCGGTGCGGCCGTCGGAGGGCGATCTCGGCCAACTCGGCGAGACCTTCAACCGCATGACGCAGGAATTGCGCACGCAGCGCGACGACATCATGCACGCGCGCGACCTGATCGACAGCCGCCGCCGCTTCACCGAGGCGGTGCTGGCCGGCGCCAGCGCCGGCGTGATCGGCGTCGACGGCAACAACTGCGTCAGTATTCTCAACCGCTCGGCGGAGAAACTGATTGGCCGCACCGAGGCCGACGCGCTCGGCAAGCCGCTGGTGGAAGTGTTTCCGGAACTCGCCGACATCATGGCGGCGGCGCAATCCGGCGCGCGCACTCAGGATCAAGTCACCATCAGCCGCAACGGCCGCGAGCGCAATCTGTCGGTGCGGGTCACCAGCGAGCAATCGGCCGAATCCGATCACGGTTATGTTGTGACCCTCGATGACATTACGGAGTTGGTCTCCGCTCAGCGCACCTCGGCCTGGGCCGACGTTGCGCGCCGCATTGCTCATGAAATCAAAAATCCGCTGACGCCCATTCAACTGTCGGCCGAGCGGCTGCGCCGCAAATACGGAAAGATCATCGGTGAGGATTCTACGGGCGTCTTCCAGCAATGCACCGACACTATCGTTCGCCAGGTCGACGATATCCGCCGTATGGTCGACGAATTCTCCAGGTTTGCGCGCATGCCCAAGCCGGTGATTGCCGCTGACGATGTCGCGGACGCCGTGCGGCAATCCGCGTTCCTGCTGCGGGTCGGCAATGCCGACATCGATATCGACGTCGAGATCGCCGAAGAGCCGTTGCTGGCGCGCTTCGACCGCCGGCTGATTTCGCAGGCGCTCACCAACATCATCAAGAACGCCACCGAAGCGATTGCCGCAGTGCCGCCTGAAGAGCTCGGTAAAGGCAAAATCCAGGTTTTCGCCGGACGGGAGGGCGAGGATATCGTCATCGACGTCGTCGACAACGGCGTTGGCTTGCCCAAGGAAAACCGCAACCGGCTCCTAGAGCCCTACGTCACGACGCGCGAGAAGGGCACCGGCCTCGGCCTCGCCATTGTCGGACGCATTGTCGAGGACCACGGCGGCAGCATCACCTTGCGCGACGCCGCAGACAAGATACCGGGCCAGCGCGGCGCCTGGGTGCGTGTCCAATTCGCCGCCGCCGGCAAGGCACAAGCGCCTTCGACCGATCAACCGATGACCGCAAGTGAGTGACGCCAATGAGCGCTAGTTTAGCCGCTGAAATTCTGATCGTCGACGATGAGGCTGATATCCGCGATCTGGTCGCGGGCATCCTGCAGGATGAGGGCTATGGCGCGCGCACCGCACGCAACAGCGACGACGCGCTCGCCGCCATCGTCACCCGCCGGCCGGACCTGATTTTCCTCGACATCTGGCTGCAGGGCAGCAAGCTCGACGGCCTGCAATTGCTCGCCGCCATCAAGCAGGAGCATCCCGAACTGCCGATTGTCATGATTTCGGGCCACGGCAATATCGAAACCGCGGTCGCCGCGATCAAGAACGGCGCCTACGACTTCATCGAGAAGCCCTTCAAGGCCGACCGGCTGGTGCTGGTCGCGGACCGCGCGCTGGAAACGTCGCGCCTCAAGCGCGAGGTCAAGCAGCTCAAGCAGTCGGCGCCGTCGCAGTCGACGCTGGTCGGCAAGTCGGCGTCGATCTCGCAACTGCGCCAGGCCATCGAGCGCGTGGCGCCGACCAACAGCCGCGTGCTGGTTGTAGGGCCCTCGGGTGCCGGCAAGGAACTGGCGGCGCGCACGCTGCACCAGGCGTCGGCGCGCGCCAGCGGTCCCTTCATGGTGATCAACGCCGCCGCCATCACGCCCGACCGCATGGAAATCGAATTGTTCGGCGTCGATCAGACCAACGGCTCGGACACGCGCAAGGCCGGTGCGCTGGAAGAAGCGCACGGCGGCACGCTGTTCATCGACGATATCGCCGATCTGCCGCGCGAAACCCAGAACAAGATATTGCGCGTGCTGGTCGATCAGACCTTCCAGCGCGTCGGCGGCAGCAACAAGATCGCGGTCGACGTGCGCATCGTGTCATCGACCGCGCGCAATCTCGAAGCCGCGATTGCCGAAGGCACGTTCCGCGAGGACCTCTATCACCGGCTGTCGGTGGTGCCGATCCGCGTGCCGGCGCTGGCCGAGCGCCGCGAAGACATTCCGGAACTGGTCGAATATTTCATGGATCAGATTTCGCAGGCCACCGGTCTGCCGAAGCGCCGCATCGGCGAGGACGCCATGGCGGTGCTGCAGTCGCATAGCTGGCCGGGCAACGTTCGCCAGTTGCGCAACAATGTCGAGCGGCTGATGATTCTGGCCGGCGGCGACCCGGACGCGGTGCTGGATGCCAGCATGCTGCCGCCCGACGTCGGCTCGATGGTGCCGACCATGCCCGGCGGCAATGGCGGCGAGCAATTGATGGGCCTGCCGTTGCGCGATGCGCGCGAAGTGTTCGAGCGCGAATATTTGGTGGCGCAGATCAGCCGCTTCGGCGGCAACATTTCGCGCACCGCCGAATTCGTCGGCATGGAGCGCTCGGCGCTGCATCGCAAGCTCAAAGCGTTGGGAATAGGCTAGACTTCCCCATGTCCCGCATTGCCTACGTCAACGGCCGCTACGTGCCGCATGAATACGCCCAGGTCTCGATCGAGGATCGCGGCTATCAATTCGCCGACGGCGTCTACGAAGTCTGCGAGGTGAGGGGCGGCCATCTCGTCGACGAGCGCCGCCATATGGCGCGGCTCGACCGCTCTTTGGGCGAATTGCGCATCGCGCGGCCGATGTCGCCAGCGGCGCTCTCCGTGGTGATGCACGAGACGGTGCGGCGCAATCGCGTCCGCGACGGCATCGTCTATCTCCAGGTCACGCGCGGCGTCGCGCGCCGCGACTTTCCGTTTCCTCCGGCCGGCACGCAGCCATCGGTCGTCGTCACTTCGCGCAGCAGCGACCTCGCGCGTCTAGAACAGGCGGCGGCGGAAGGCATCGCCGTCATCACCGTGCCGGATATCCGCTGGCAACGCGTCGATATCAAATCGGTCGCCCTGCTGCCGAACGTGTTGGCCAAGCAGGCGGCACGCGACCAAGACGCCAAAGAAGCCTGGCTCGTCGATGCGCAAGGCCGCGTCACCGAGGGCGGCTCGTCGAATGCCTGGATCGTCAGCCGTGATGGCATCCTCGTCACGCATCCGCTCGGCCGCGACATCCTGCCGGGGATCACACGCTCGGTCGTGGTCGAGGTCGCCAAGGCGCAAGGGCTGGCCTTCGAGGAGCGCGCCTTCACTGTGGAGGAGGCCTATGCCGCGCGCGAAGCCTTCGTGACCTCGGCGAGTCAGATCGTGATGCCGGTGGTCAGCATCGACGGCCGGCCGGTCGCCAATGGCGCGCCGGGTCTCATCGCGTCGGCCTTGCGCCGCGATTACCACCGCCATGCGGAATTCAGCTAAGTCTGCCATCCGGCATACCGCATTGCAGCATAGCGCTCATGCGTCCAGCACCTGGACACCGTAAAAATGCGGTAAATACTCATTTATTTCAGCGGCTTGGCGGCTATCCCTCTAACTTGCGCTTGCACCGCAACCGGACCTGCCATCTAATAGCGCCTTCTTGGGTTTCGGGCGCTTTGCGTGGGGCAAGGCGGCGCATGCAGCACTTTGCATGGGCTGGTTTCATCGTCCGAAAAACCTGGGCAACGAAGTCCTCGCGCCAAAGACGCGGGCAAAAAAGGAAAAACGGCCATGGCAGCCGAACGAGCGCAAAATCTCCAAGACACTTTTCTCAATCATGTTCGCAAGGCGAAAATTCCGCTCACCGTTTTTCTGGTCAACGGAGTGAAATTGCAGGGCGTCGTGACGTGGTTCGATAATTTCTGCGTGCTGTTGCGCCGGGATGGACATTCCCAACTCGTCTACAAGCACGCGATCTCGACCATCATGCCGGGACACCCGATCTCGCTGTTTGAAGGCGGCGAAGAGCCGCCGGCCGTGGAAAAAGCCTGATTTGGAACCGCGCCGCCGCGATGAACGCGCGGACGCTCTGACCCCGACCTCGGGGGAGAGCGGCCGCGCTATCGTCATCGAGCCGATGCTCAAGCATGCCGCGGCGCGTGGCACCTCGGCGCGCTCGGCCGCGGACACGCGCACGCCCGAGGCACGGCTCGAGGAGGCGGCGGGGCTCGCGCGCGCCATCGACCTCAACGTGGTGCAAGCCGGCCTTGTCCCGCTCAACAATATCCGTCCGGCAACTTACCTCGGCACCGGCAAGGTCGACGAGATTGCCGGGCTGACGAAGAGCCTGTCGGCGTCCGTCGTCATCATGGATTGTCCGATCTCGCCGGTTCAGCAGAAGAATCTGGAGAAGGCCTGGAACGCGAAGGTCATCGATCGCACCGGTTTGATCCTGGAAATCTTCGGCCGCCGCGCGCGAACGAAAGAGGGCGCGCTGCAAGTCGAGCACGCGCATCTCACGTATCAGAAGACGCGGCTGGTTCGCGCCTGGACCCATCTCGAACGCCAGCGCGGCGGCTTCGGCTTTCTCGGTGGCCCCGGCGAAACCCAACTCGAAGCGGACCGCCGCATCATTGAAGAACGCATCGCCAAGATTGAAGGCGATCTCGACAAGGTCAAGCGCACGCGCAAACTGCACCGCGACAGCCGCAAGCGCGTGCCTTATCCGATCGTAGCACTGGTCGGTTACACCAACGCCGGCAAGTCGACGCTGTTCAACCGCATGACGCAGGCCACCGTGCTGTCGGCGGACATGCTGTTCGCCACGCTCGATCCGACGCTGCGCGCCATCGATCTGCCGCACGGCATCCGCGTTATTTTGTCCGACACGGTCGGTTTCATTTCCGATCTGCCGACCATGCTGGTGGCGGCGTTCCGCGCCACGCTGGAAGAAGTCATCGAGGCCGATATTATTTTGCATATCCGCGACATGTCGCACGAGGATTCCGGCGCGCAATCTAAGGACGTCGCCAAGGTGCTGGGCGAACTCGGCATCGAGGCGGCCGACCGCCGGATGATCGAAGTCTGGAACAAGATCGACCGGCTCGACGCCGAAGGCCGCGCCCGCGTTCTCAATCTCGCGGAACGTCAGCCGGCGGAGAACCGGCCGGTGACGGTGTCGGCTCTCAGCGGCGAGGGCATGGACCGTCTGATCGCCGCAATCGAAACCCGCCTTGGCGAAGGCCGTCTCACCATGGATCTGTTACTCGATCCGTCCGATGGCGCCGGGCTGAGCTGGCTTTATCGGCACTCGGAAGTTCTCTCCAAAGAAATGGATGAGGACGGAAAATTGGCGGTGACGGTGCGCGCCGATCCGAAAAACGCCGACATGGTGCGCCGGAAATTTCTGCCGCAGCCGCCCGCTGAATACTAATTCAATTGCGCATGATCTTGTCCGAAAACCGGTGCCCACTTTTCGGGATCATGCGCTAACGCGCCAAGGTCTCGGACAATTTACGCGCCGCCTGTTTGAGCTGCGGCAGATGCGTCATGGCGTTGTCGGCGCTGAAACGCACGCTCGGCGCGTGGCAGGCCACGGCCGCGATCACCGAACCGTCGGTCCCCATCACCGGCACGGCAATGGCGGCCATGCCTAGCAGAAACTCTTCGCGGTCGAGGCTGTAGCCTTGCTGCGCGACAAGGCTCAATTCGTCGTCGAAGGCCTTGCGCGTGGTGATGGTGTGCGGCGTGTAAGCCGGCAAGCCGACGGCATCGATGATGCGTTTGCGCTCGGAGGCTTTCATCGAGGCCAGCAGCATCTTGCCGCTCGCCGTGCAATGGATCGGCACGCGCGAGCCGGTGTCGAAATGCAGCCGCAGCGGCCAGCGCGCCTCGACGCGGTCGAGATAGATCACCTCTTGGCCTGCCAAGGTCGTGAAGTTGCAGGTCTCGCCGATCGCGTCGACCAAGGCCGTCAGGATTTGATGGCGCTCGGCGGTCAGGCCCGAACGAAGCGCGTCAAAGCCGATCTGCAGCAGCCGCGCGCCCGGCGTGAAACGCCGCCCGCCGGGCTCGCGCACCACATAACCGTTCTGCTCGAGCTGCTGGCACAGCCGGTGCGTGGTCGCCTTCGGCAGGTGGAGCAGGGCACACAGCTCGGGCAAAGCCAGCGGCCGGTCGGAGGCCGCCACGGTTTCGAGGAAATGGAGGGCGCGCATCACGACGGCGCTGCCGGACGGCTTTTTCCCGGCGGCGGTCGCGGCTTTCTTTGCGGTCTTGGCAGCCATGGCACCCTCATCACGCGACGATTCCGAAGCAGCGCCGAAAGCGTCTCACAGTACGGGACGAAACGTTCCAAAATCCGTTGACTAAAAGCAAGGGCGCCCGCACCCTTTCGCAAAAGAAAAATGCGTGAGGGGAAATGGCCGGGGCGGAATTCGACTACGTCATTGTCGGCGCGGGCTCATCGGGCTGCGTACTGGCCAATCGTCTGAGCGCCGACGGCCGCACCACCGTGGCGGTGCTTGAAGCAGGCCCCCGCGATTCCAGTTTCTGGATCCATCTGCCGATCGGCTACGGCCGGACCATGTGGGATCCCAAGGTCAATTGGAAATTCCAGACCGAGCCCGAGCCGAATATGGCCGGCCGCCAGATTTACTGGCCGCGCGGCATGGTGCTCGGCGGCTCGAGCTCGATCAACGGGCTGCTGGTGGTTCGAGGCCAGAATGAAGACTACGACCGCTGGGCCAAGCAGGGCAGCCCGGGCTGGGGCTGGCATGACGTCCTGCCGTATTTCCTCAAGATCGAAAGCAACTCTGAACTCGGCGACGACCAGTTGCACGGCACACATGGGCCTTTGCCGGTCAGCAGTATCGGACGCAAACACGAGTTGATCGAGGCCGTCATCGCCTCGGCGCAAGCCAACGGCGTGCCGCGCACCAATGATTTCAACGGCCGCAACCAGGAAGGCGCTGGCTATTACCAGCTCACCACGCGAAACGGCTGGCGCATGTCCGCGGCCGAGGCCTATCTGCGGCCGGCGGAAAAGCGCAGCAACGTCACCGTGCTCACCGACACGCAGGTGGCGCGCGTGCTGTTCGAGGGCCGCCAGGCCGTCGGCGTCGTCTGCCGTACCGGCGATCAGACGCGCAACATCAAGGCGCGGCGCGGCGTGATCTTGTCGGCCGGCGCCATCCAGTCGCCGCAACTGCTGATGCTGTCCGGCATCGGACCGGCCAAGCATCTGCAGGACAACGACGTGCCGGTGCTGATCGACCGGCCGCAGGTCGGGCAGAATCTGCAGGATCATTTGCAATTCCGGCTGATTTACAAAGCCAACAAGCCGATCACGACCAACGATGCGCTGCGCTCTTTGTGGGGCCGGTTCAAGCTCGGGCTCGAATGGTTGATGTTCCGCAGCGGCGCGCTGGCGATCGGCATCAACCAGGGCGGCATCTTTGCGCGTCTGATGCCGGATGCGAAAACCCCGGACATTCAGTTTCACGTCGCGACTTTGAGTGCCGACATGGCGGGCGGCAAAGTGCACGACTTCTCCGGATTTACGCTCTCGGTCTGTCAATTGCGCCCCGAAAGCCGGGGACACATTGCGCTGGCGTCGTCCGATCCGATGGCGCGGCCGTTGATCCACGCCAATTATCTGGCGACCGAAACAGATCGCACTTATGCGGTGAATAGTATCGAATTCGCGCGCAAGCTCGCGGCCACGGCGCCGTTGTCCGATCTGGTTGCGGCCGAGGTCGTGCCGGGATTGGACGTCAAAACCGAAGCCGACATTCTCGATTTCGCGCGCCGGTCCGGCGCCACGATTTTCCATCCCTCGGGCACCTGCCGCATGGGCACGGATGACGACGCCGTCGTCGATCCGCGCCTGCGCGTGCGCGGCGTATCCGGCCTCTGGGTGGTCGACTGCTCCATCATGCCGACGCTCGTTTCCGGAAACACCAACGTTCCGGCGATGATGATCGCGGAAAAGGCCGCCGACATGATTTTGGAAGACAACGAAAAACAAACGAGGGGGAGTGAAACATGGCAAACGCCAAGATATCGGATCGCGATCTAAGACGGGTCGTTGCCGCAAGTCTGATCGGCGCGACTATCGAGTGGTACGACTTCTTCCTCTACGGAACGGTCGCGGGCATCGTCTTCAACAAGTTGTATTTCCCGGCGGCGGACCCGCTGGTGTCGATTCTTCTGGCCTATACGACCTTCGCGGTCGGCTTCGTCGCCCGGCCGCTCGGCGGCGTGATCTTCGGGCATTTCGGCGACCGCATCGGCCGCAAGAGCATGCTGGTGATGACGCTCATGATCATGGGCGTCGCCACCGTGCTCATCGGCTTGCTGCCGACCTATCAGCAGATCGGCGTCGCGGCGCCAATTTGTCTGCTGTTCCTGCGCATCATGCAGGGCATCGGCCTGGGCGGCGAGTGGGGCGGCGCGGTGCTGATGACCTACGAATACGCGCCCGAAAACAAGCGCGGCCTGTACGCCAGCCTGCCGCAGATCGGTCTGTCGATTGGCCTGTGCATGAGCGCCGGCGTCGTCGCCATCGCCTCCAGTTTGCCGGAGGCGGACTTTTTGGCCTGGGGCTGGCGCGTCGGCTTTATCGCGAGCTTCGTGCTCGTCATCGTCGGCCTCTATATCCGGCTGAAGATTTTGGAGACGCCGGAATTCACCCAGATGAAGGAAGAGAAGCAGGAAGTGGCGATTCCGTTCGTCGCCATGATCAAGGAATATCCGCGCAACATCCTGCTCGGCATGGGCGCGCGCTACATCGACGGCGTGTTCTTCAACGTCTTCGCCGTGTTCAGCATCGCCTACCTGGTCAACACGGTGCACATCCCGCGCACCACCGCGTTATGGGCGGTGTGCTCGTCGGCCTTCGTGATGGTGTTCTTCATCCCGATCTTCGGCGCGCTGTCGGATAAATGGGGCAGGGGCCGGACTTACGGGATCGGGGCGATATTGCTGGCGCTGTGTGCCTATCCGGCGTTCCTGGCCTTGAGCAGCGGCGACCTGACGTTGATCTTCGTCGCGCTGATCCTGCCTTTCGGCATCGTCTATGCGATGTGCTACGGGCCGGAAGCCGCGTTGTTCTGCGACTTGTTCGACCCGCGCGTGCGCTACACGGGGATTTCCTTCGTCTATCAATTCTCAGGGATCTTCGCGTCCGGCATCACGCCGATCATCGCGACTTACCTGATCGCGGCGAACGGCAATCAGCCTTGGTACCTCTGTGCCTACGTGGTGTTCGCGGCGCTGGTCAGCGCGGTTTGCGCATTCGCCATCAAGGGCAGGGCGACGATGCCGCGCTAAAGCTGGGCGTTGTCACACGTAAAAACCGGAAGAGGCGGCTACTCAGCCGCCTCTTTCTTTTCCGCGGCTTTAGCTTCGTCCCACAGCGCGTCCATTTCGGCCAACGTGGCGTCCTGGGGCTTTTTCCCGCGCGCCGCCAAGGCGGCCTCGATGGCGGCGAAACGGCGCTCGAATTTCCGGTTTGTGGTTCGCAAGATGCCTTCCGGGTCGGCCTGAAGATGCCGGGCCAGGTTGACCACCGCGAATAGCAAATCCCCGACTTCGGCGGCCGCTTTGGCCTGGTCGGCGCTGTCGAGTTCGGCTTCGATCTCGTCGGCTTCCTCGCGGATTTTGGCCAGCACCGCGCGCGGGTCGTTCCAGTCGAAACCGACCCGGCCGGCCTTGTCCTGGAGCTTGAACGCGCGGGTCAGGGCAGGCAGGCCAACGGGAACGCCGGCGAGGGCTCCTTCCGGCGCCGGGTCGCTTTGTCCAGCCTTTTCCTCGGCCTTGATACGTTCCCAGAAGCCGGCCTTGACCTCTGTGACGTTTCCGTCGGCATCCGGGAAGACATGGGGGTGCCGCCGGATCATCTTGGCGGTGATGGCCTCGACCACGTCGCCGAAGCCGAAGGCGCGCTGCTCCTCGGCCATACGCGCGTGGTAGACGACCTGAAGCAGCAGGTCGCCGAGCTCGTCCTTGAGGTCGGCCAGGTTGCCGCGCGCGATGGCATCGGCGACCTCATAGGCTTCCTCGAGCGTATAGGGCGCGATGGTCTGGAAGTTCTGCTCCAGGTCCCAGGGGCAGCCGCTGCCGGGCGTGCGCAGCGCCGCCATGATCTCGATGAGGCGGGCAATGTCGGTGGATGGCTTCACGGGATAGCTCTGGCATTAAGGATTAGGGGCTGGCGAAGCCGACCGTATCAAAGGCCTCCCAGGGCTGCGACCCGAACATCTGATTCGCATAAGACATATTATGGAATATAACCAAGCGCCCGAGATGGCAGGCCGTGCATTAACAATTGGCCACAGCCCAATGAAAAATCTACGCTATTTACGCCGTTGATCAATGCCGTCTGTGCGGCATCAGATGTCGCTTTCCATAGCGATACGAAGGTCTTGGTTACGCCACTGAATGTTTTAGTTCAGTCTTCTGCAAAACTCATCCTGTCGTAGGCCGGCTCGATGTTTGGCGGCAGACTCTTGCGCAAAGTCTCGTAGTCCATATCGCTGTGCAGATTGGTCAGGATCGCCCGTTTCGGCTTGATCCGGGCAATCCAGTCCAAGGCCTCGTCCAGGTTCAAATGGCTCGGGTGCGGTGGCCGGCGCAGCGCATCCACGATCCAGACGTCGAGCCCGGCCATCGCGGCAATGCTCTCGGGCGGCAGGCGCTTGATGTCGGCCGAGTAGGCCACGTTGCCAAAGCGAAAGCCGAGGGACGAGATTTCCCCATGGTTCTGCAACACGGGCAGCACCTCGATCGTGCCCCCTGCTCCAGCGATCGTTACCGCCTCGCCAGGCACCAGCCGGTGCTCGGTCGCGATGGGCGGATACTCGCTGCCGGGCGGCGATTGGAAGCAGTAGCCGAAGCGGGCGCGGAGCGACTGGGAGGTCGGCTCGTCGGCCCAGACGTCGACCCGGCGGCGGTTATGGATGAACAACGGGCGCAGGTCGTCGATGCCATGGGTATGGTCGGCATGCTCATGGGTGAACAGCACGCCGTCCAGCCGGTCGACCTGGGCGTCCAGGAGCTGTTCGCGCAGGTCCGGCGTGCAATCGACAAGAACGCGCGTGACCTGTCCCATTGTATTCGCGCGTTCGACTAACAATGCGCAGCGCCGGCGGCGGTTTTTCGGGTTGTTCGGGTCGCAATCGCCCCAGCCGATGCCGACGCGCGGCACGCCCATCGACGAGCCGCAGCCAAGAATCGTAAAGCGCATGGTGAACTTTAACGTCATGCCGCTACGCCCAATTCGCGCGGCACTTTGTTGAAAAGCCGGTAGAAATTCTCGGTGGTCTGGCGCGCGATCTCGTCGGCGGAAACGCCGCGTATGGTGGCCAGCATCTTGGCCGTTTCCACGACATAAGACGGCTCATTGCGTTTGCCGCGATATGGCAGCGGCGCCAGATACGGCGCGTCGGTCTCGACCAGCACGCGCTCGGCCGGCAGGTCCTTGGCGATGTCGCGAAGGTCCTGGCCGTTCTTGAACGTCAGGATGCCGGTGAAACCGATGTAGAGGCCGAGCTCCATAGCCTTAAACGCGAGGTCGCGGCCCCCGGTGAAACAATGCAGCACGGCCGGGAAGGCGCCCTTCCCGGTTTCCTCGGTCAGGATCCGCGCCATGTCGGTATCCGCCTCGCGCGAGTGAATGACGAGCGGCAGCCC
>JANMSZ010000049.1:0-3808 GCA_031389925.1 Hyphomicrobiales bacterium
GCAACTGGCGGGCGGCGCGCACGGTCAGCTTCTTGCCGGCTTCGAGCACGACCTTGCCGCTGTCGGCATCGATCAAATCGTTGATCGTGGAATAGCCGCGAAAACGGGTGGCGTCGAACGGCACGCGCCAGCCATCCTTGGTGCGCTTGTAGCTGATCTTCTTGTAGAAAGTGGAGAGGATGGTTTCGCCGTCGAGACCGAGGGCGAACATCAGCGAGGTCACCGGAATCTTGCGGCGGCGGTCGATACGCGCAAACACGATATCCTTGGCGTCGAATTCGATGTCGAGCCAGGAACCGCGATACGGGATGATGCGGGCGGCGAACAAAAGCTTGCCCGAGGAATGCGTCTTACCCTTGTCGTGGTCGAAGAATACACCGGGCGAACGGTGCATCTGCGAGACGATGACGCGCTCGGTGCCGTTGACCACGAAGGTGCCGTTCATCGTCATGAGCGGAATGTCGCCCATGTAGACGTCTTGTTCTTTGATGTCCTTGACCGAACGCGCGCCCGTCTCTTCATCGATATCGAACACGATGAGGCGCAGCGTCACCTTGAGCGGCGCGGCGTAGGTCATGCCGCGCTGGCGGCACTCGTCGACGTCATACTTCGGCGGCTCGAATTCGTATTTGACGAATTCAAGCATCGACGAGTTCGAAAAATCGGCGATCGGGAATACCGACCGGAACACCGCCTGCAGGCCCTCATCGGGACGGCCGCCGGCGGGCTCTTTCACCATCAGGAACTGATCGTAAGATGCCTTCTGAACCTCGATGAGGTTCGGCATCTCCGCGACTTCTTTGATTGATCCGAAAAATTTTCTTACGCGCTTGCGACCGGTAAACGTCTGCGCCATCGTTTCTCTCTCGATTCGATTTTAGCGGCAGCGCGGGCGCCTCTCCTAACAACCGCAATCCATCGCGATCATCGGGACAGGCGTCGGGGCTAACCGACTTCTATTATGTGATTCGGACCGCGCCCGAACCGCCGCACACTTCACAACTCACCCGCGAGCGGACTTAAAAACCGGCTCGCAGCCGCCTCGACCGTAACCGGCATGTCCGGCCACTTAATTCTTGTTTGAAATCCCCGGGGCTTTGAGCCCCGGGGACCTCACTTAGCTAAGTATTCGACTACTTAAGCTCAACCTTGGCACCCGCCTTTTCGAGCGTGGCCTTCATCTTGTCGGCTTCTTCCTTGTTCACGCCTTCCTTGACGGCCTTCGGCGCGCCTTCGACGAGATCCTTGGCTTCCTTCAGTCCGAGGCCGGTGAGCGCACGGACTTCCTTGATCACCTCGATCTTCTTGTCGCCGGCAGCCATCAGCATAACGGTGAACTCGGTCTGCGCTTCGGCGGCGGCAGCGCCGGCGCCAGCGGGACCGGCAGCCACGGCAACGGCCGCGGCAGCGGAAACGCCCCACTTTTCTTCCAACAACTTCGCCAGATCCGCCGCTTCCATGACGGTCAGGGTCGACAGTTCATCAACGATCTTCTGCAAGTCAGCCATTGTTCAGTTCCTGTTAGGTTCGAACCAGTTTGCGAGTTTGCTTTGAGCCGTCAGGCCGCAGCGCTCTTGGATGCATAAGCTTGGATCACGCGCGCGACCTTGGCCGCGGGAGCGTTGGTGAGCTGTGCGATCTTGGTCGCCGGCGACACGAGGAGGCCGACAAGCTTGGCACGCAGTTCATCCAGGGACGGCAGCGAGGCCAGAGCCTTGACGCCGTTCAGATCCAGAGCGGTTTTGCCCATCGATCCGCCGAGAATGACGAACGCTTCGTTCGCCTTGGCGAAATCGACGGCAACCTTCGGTGCCGCCACCGGGTCGCCTGAGTAGGCGAGCACGGTCGGTCCCTTCAACAGGGACGCAATGGAGGCAACGTCGGTGTCCTTGAGTGCGATCTTGGCGAGACGGTTTTTTGCGACCTTCACGTGGCCGCCAGCCTGCTTCATCTGCATACGCAGAATCTGCATCTGGGCGACCGTGAGGCCCGCATAATGAGCCACCACCACGACGTTCGAGGTCTTGAAGACCCCGCTCAGCTCGGTGATGGACTCTGCTTTTGCCGCTCGATCCACTGCAAAGCTCTTTCCGGTTGACGGTTTGCCCGCATGTCGCGGGAACCGCCGGGTTGCTACCAGCCGTCCCGCTTCAAATTGCACGCGTGGCAATCCGGGCAGGACGACGCTCGAGTTAGCCTGCCCTCCAGAAACATGACCTACGGTCATGAACCTGGATATCCGAGGTTCGAACCGACTTGGCGCAGCCTTTCGGCCGAGCAAATTCGGGTCTCATCCCCATCTATGCTGGCCCCGCCTTCTTAAGGCCCCCGCCTGCTTACGCAGGACGGGATGGGATTAAGCGTCAGCCTTGCGGCCTCGGCACCTGCAGTCTTGGACAGGTCGCCCGTTTCTGTTGCCAAAAACGGTCTTGCGCGTTCTAAAATCCAAACGGCAGCGGCCTCTTCCCTTTTAGATATCCCGCCGGGAGCTCCAAAAGGAATTCGATCCGATCACCATTTGTTTGTTTTTAGGGACGCGCAAAGGCGTGCCGACAAACAGGGCCGGCACGCCCGATGGCGCTCATTTAGAGGGTCCGGCACCCTTTGCCAAGCCTTTTTTAGCGGAAATCACCGCAATTTAAGGCAAAACGACGACGGCCGGGGCCCGTGAGGGTCCCGGCCGTCTGAAAGCCTAATCCGACCTATTGCGCCGGGGCGAACAGCGTCGAGGCGTCGACTTTCACGCCCGGACCCATGGTCGAGGAGATCGCGACCCGGTTGATGTAGTGGCCTTTGGCCCCCGGGGGCTTGGCCTTCTGCACCGCGTCGGCAAACGCCATGATGTTCTGGACCAGCTTTTCCTCGCTGAACGAGGCCTTGCCGACCCCGGCCTGGACGATGCCGGCCTTCTCCACCCGGAACTCGACCGAACCGCCCTTGGACGCCTTCACCGCGGTGGCGATGTCCATGGTGACGGTGCCGACCTTCGGGTTCGGCATCATGCCGCGCGGGCCGAGCACCTTACCCAGGCGTCCGACCAGCGGCATCATGTCCGGCGTGGCGATGCAGCGGTCGAAGTCGATGGTGCCGCCATTGACCTTCTCGACCAGGTCTTCGGCGCCGACAACGTCGGCACCGGCAGCCCGAGCTTCATCGGCCTTGGCGCCGCGCGCGAAAACACCGACCCGCATCGTGCGGCCCGAGCCGTTCGGCAACAACACCACGCCGCGGACCATCTGGTCGGCATGCTTGGGGTCGACGCCGAGGTTCATCGCGATTTCGATGGTCTCGTCGAACTTCGCCTTGGCGCGTTCCTTCACCAGCTTGACCGCTTCCGCGATCGAGTAGGACTTTTCGCGATCGACGCCTTCGCGGATGGCTTTAGTACGTTTTCCAATGGTCATGATCGTTACTCCGCCACCGTGAGGCCCATCGAACGGGCGGAGCCTTCGATCATCTTCATCGCGGCTTCGATCGTATCGCAGTTGAGATCTTTCATCTTCTGCTCGGCGATTTCCTTGACCTGCGCCTTGGTCACTTTGCCGACCAGATCGCGGCCCGGCGTCTTCGAGCCGCTTTCAAGCTTGGCCGCCTTCTTCAGGAAGAAGGATACCGGCGGAGTCTTGAGCTCGAACGTGAACGAGCGATCCTGGTACGTGGTGATGATCACCGGGATCGGCGTGTTCTTTTCCATCTTGGAGGTCTGCGCGTTAAACGCTTTGCAAAACTCCATGATGTTCAGGCCGCGCTGACCCAATGCCGGCCCGATCGGGGGCGACGGATTGGCAGCGCCTGCCGGCACTTGCAG
>JANMSZ010000069.1:0-28132 GCA_031389925.1 Hyphomicrobiales bacterium
AACGACATTCTGCTGAGCGCGCCGTCGATCGTCATCGGCCTGTTCATCTACGAGATCATGGTGGCGCAGATGGGCCACTTCTCCGGCTGGGCCGGCGCCATGTCGCTGGCGGTGATCGTGGTGCCGGTGGTGGTGCGCACCACCGAAGACCTGCTGATCCTGGTGCCGGATACGTTGCGCGAGGCCGCCGCGTCGATCGGACTGCCGCGCTCGCTGATGATCCGGCGCGTCGCCTACCGCGCCGCCCGCGCCGGCATGATCACCGGCGTGCTGCTGGCGATTGCGCGCATCAGCGGCGAGACCGCGCCGCTGCTGTTCACCGCGCTGAACAACCAATTCTGGAGCCTCGATATGAACGCTCCGGTATCGAGTCTGCCCGTCGTCATCTTCCAGTTCGCGCTCAGCCCCTACAAGGACTGGCAGGATCTGGCCTGGACCGGCGCGCTGATCATCACCTTGGCGGTGCTTGCACTGAGCATCACCGCCCGCTTCCTCGGGGCACAGAGCAAAACGTCATGAACAGCGTAGCAACTTTCACCGTACCGACCGTCGCTCACACCGCGCAGACCGGCGACCTCACCGACAAGGTGACCGTCAGCAATCTCGATTTCTTCTACGGCGACAACCGCGCCCTGAAGAGCATCAATGTGTCGCTGTATCAGGGCAAGGTCACGGCCTTCATCGGCCCGTCCGGCTGCGGCAAGTCCACGCTGCTGCGCGTCCTCAACCGCATGTACGACCTTTATCCCAACCAGCGCGCGACCGGCGACGTGCGGCTCGACAACGAGAACATCCTCGATCCGTCGCAGGATCTCAATTTGCTGCGCGCCAAGGTCGGCATGGTGTTCCAGAAGCCGACGCCGTTCCCGATGACCATCTACGAGAACATCGCCTTCGGCATTCGCCTCTACGAGAAGTTGCCGAAATCGGAGCTGGACGGCCGCGTGCAGCGCGCCCTCGAGCGCGCCGCTTTGTGGAACGAGGTCAAGGATAAGCTCGGCGCCAACGGTCAGTCGCTGTCGGGCGGCCAGCAGCAGCGTCTGTGCATCGCGCGCACCGTCGCGGTGCGGCCCGAGGTGATCCTGCTCGACGAGCCGTGCTCGGCGCTCGACCCGATCTCGACCGCCAAGATCGAAGAACTGATCGACGAATTGAAGGACGATTACACGCTGGTGATCGTCACGCATAATATGCAGCAGGCCGCGCGCGTCTCGGACTACACCGCCTTCATGTATCTCGGCGAACTGGTCGAGTTCGGCGAAACCTCCAAGATATTCACCACGCCGAACGATCGCCGCACCCAGGACTACATCACCGGTCGCTTCGGCTGATCGCATCATACGAAGTGAGGATGAACAGATGAACGAACAGCACACCGCCAAGGCGTTCGACGGCGACCTGCAGGACCTTGCACGCATGGTCGCCGAAATGGGCGGGCTTGCCGAAAAGCAGGTCGCGGATTCGGTCGACGCATTGGCCAAGCGCGACAGCGCGCTGGCGCAGCGCGTTACCACGGCCGATCTGATGATCGACGCCTTGCAGGGCGAGATCGAGGAAAAGGCCGTGCTCACCATCGCCCGCCGCCAGCCGATGGCGGTCGACCTGCGCGATATCGTCGGCGCTTTGCGCTTGGCCAACGATCTCGAGCGCATCGGCGATCTCGCCAAGAACATCGCCAAACGCGTCGTCGCGCTCAACGGCGAGTTCCCGCCGGCCAAGCTGATCCGCGGCGTCGAGCATATGGCCGACCTGGTGCTGAGCCAGATGAAGCTCGTGCTGGACGCTTATGCCCGCCGCGACGTCACCAAGGCGATGGCGGTCTGGCGCGGCGACGAGGAGATCGACGCGGTCTGCACCTCTGTGTTCCGCGAACTGCTCACCTATATGATGGAAGACCCGCGCAACATCACCTTCTGCATCCACCTGATGTTTTGCGCCAAGAATATCGAGCGCATGGGCGACCACGCCACCAACATCGCGGAATCGGTGCATTATATCATCGAGGGCCGGCCGATTGCCGATCCGCGGCCGAAGGGCGACACCACGACCATCGCCGCTCTGGTCGGCGGCGAGAGATAAGCGGCGCATGAGGAATACAGCATGAGCGCGCGCATTCTGATCGTCGAAGACGAAGAGCCGCTTACGATGCTGCTCCGCTACAATCTCGAAGCGGAGGGCTATGAGGTCGACACCGCCGCGCGCGGCGACGATGCCGACACCAAGCTTAAAGAGAGCACGCCCGACCTGGTGGTGCTCGACTGGATGCTGCCCGGCCTCTCGGGTATCGAACTGTGCCGCCGTCTGCGCGCCCGGCCGGAAACCCGGCAACTGCCGATCATCATGCTCACCGCGCGCGGCGAGGAGAGCGAAAAGGTGCGCGGTCTCGCCACCGGCGCCGACGACTACATCGTCAAGCCGTTCTCGGTGCCGGAATTGCTGGCGCGGGTGCGCGCGCTGTTGCGCCGCGCCAATCCCGACCGAGTCGCCACCGTGCTCTCGATCGGCGACATCGAACTCGATCGCGAAAAAAAGCGCGTGTCGCGCTCGGGTCGGGCCGTCGATCTCGGGCCGACCGAATACCGCCTGCTGGAATTCCTGATGGAGCGCCCGGGCCGGGTGTTCTCGCGCGAGCAGTTGCTCGACGGCGTCTGGGGCAGCGAAATCTATATCGACGAGCGCACCGTCGACGTCCATGTCGGCCGGCTGCGCAAGGCGATCAACCGCGGCCACGTCCCGGACCCGATCCGCACCGTGCGCGGCGCCGGCTACGCGCTCGACGACCGCTTCGGCCGGGCGAACTGAATTTACACCCGCTCATTCCCGCGCATGCGGGGATTCAGCGTTTTTCCGATCCGTCATCCTGAGGTGCGCGCGTCTTTGCGCGCCTCGAAGGATGGACGGCCCGGCCCGTTCTTATCCCTCCCCAGCAGGGGGAGGGTGGCGAGCCATAAGCGCGTTCACGCGCGTCTTCGACGCGCTATGGCGAGCCGGGGTGGGGGGTAGCGTAACGTAGAGCGATGACCCCACCCCCGACGCTTCGCGCATAGCCGATGCTTCGCATCGGCGTTCCAGAACGGCGGCCTAAGCCGCCTATGCCATCCCCGTTCAGGGGAGGGATAAGGAAAAATCAGCTTCGATACGGCGGGCGCTTGTCGCGGCGGCGGTCGCGACCTTAAGTCCACACACTAAGATCGAACGTGGCCGATTTGATATGCGAGGAACAAAATGACGATCACGAAAACCAAGTAACATGCATAGTATAAGTTGAGCTTTAAAAAAGTTGTCTTTGCGGCATCCAGCGCCTGCAAGCCTGCTAGTTGACGCTTATCTAATGCGAGCCAACCTTGCTCGCTAAGGACTGGAAGATTCGACGCTCCATGACGTCGTATCTGTCTTTGTGCAGTCTGGCCTGCAACGGCCTCTCTGCGAGCCATCCGAAGCTCACGTTTTGCTATTCTGACGACCCAGAGTAATTGAAAAAAAGGAACAATAGGCCCTCCGAGGAAATGAAAAATTCCGAGAGTAGAAATTTTGAGTTCTTTGAATACGTTTCCGAACCTTCTCGTCTCGAAAGCCATAAAGAGGCGATATGAAATAAAGAAACTTGATTGAATGATCAAAATATCAATCACCCAACCTGGAATCTTCGCCCAGTTGTGCGGCCAGAAAAGGACAACGATTTGCAAAATAGGTTCTCGCAAATAAGCTCGATACGTAGCAACTATTCGCGCAGCAAATCCGGCCCATGAGATAGCGTCCTCTACAAGGCTGGCTATCCCAAGAATATTCAATATCGCTGATAGTACGAGATAGATTATTAGGTACGGTTTTGGAATCGAATTCATTGATCCAGCCTTCGGAGCCAAGATTTTAATTCGACCAATCTCTCTGTTGCTTTGCAACTTTACATTGTTGCCTCATTGGATACTGCCAGTAGACATCGCCTGCAAACAGGCGGCGAAGCCATGGCTGTTTGAAGCCCTCCAGTAAGTGCAATTCGGGAAACAAAAATGGCCGGGAAATCCCCCGGCCATTTACAGCAACAGTCTCTATGCCGATCAACTCCGATATGGCGGGCGCTTGTCGCGGCGGCGGTCCGAGGCCGGCTGGTAGGCGACGCGGGAATGGAAGGTGCAATAAGGGGAGTCGTTGGCTTCACCACCACAGAAAAAGAAGTCTCCGCTGCCCGGATCGCCCACCGGCCAATGGCAGGTCTTCTCGTTGAGCTGCAGCAACGTCTTGCGCTGCTCGATCGGGATTTCGATCAGCTCGGGTTCCGGATCTTCCTGGTAGTCGTAGGCGAGCGCCGTGTTGCCCCGCATCTGCGGCCGCTGCACCCGCATCATGTGGCCCGAGGAGCGCGCCTTGCGCGGCCGCGGCGCCGACGAGGACGGGCTCTTGGCCCGGCCGGACAGGCCGAGGCGGTGCACCTTGCCAATGACGGCATTGCGCGTGATCCCGCCCAATTCGGCCGCGATCTGGCTGGCGGACAGGCCGTCAGCCCACAGTTTCGTCAGCAGCGCGACCCTCTCTTCAGTCCAGCCCATCGAATTTTCCCCCGCCTTTCAAGGCCTTATTCAGAATCCATCCCCGATCGCTGGGCGCGGATTTTCCGCGCCTGAACGTCAGACTTTCAAGGATGAACCAGGATTCAGTGCCAGCACGCACGACATGTCGTACCGTCTGGCAGGAAAGCTACACTATGGGTTGACTCGCCCGCAAGCATTTGCAAGCGGCAAAAACCCACCTACCAACAGCTTTCTCCAATAGAATCGGGACTTGCGGCAACATTGAGTCGCGAATCACGGAACTTGGCCTCGTTGACAGGGCTTCGGCCTGCCTTAGAATGCCAAAAGTGCCGCCCCTGCAAGGCGGCACATTTCGTTTTCGACACACTATTCGCTGGAAGAACAAGGCTGTGACCTCGCATCTATTGCCAACTTACGCGCGCATCGACCTCGCTTTTGAGCGGGGCGAAGGCGTGTGGCTGGTGACGGCCGCGGGCGAACGCTATCTCGATTTCACGTCGGGCGTCGCCGTGAACGCGCTGGGTCATGCGCATCCGCACATGGTCAAGGCGCTGACCGAGCAGGCCGCGAAGCTCTGGCATGTCTCGAATTTGTACCGCATTCCCGAAGGCGAGAGGCTCGCCGACCGGCTGTGCGCTGCGACTTTCGCCGACACCGTGTTCTTCCAGAACTCCGGCGCCGAGGCGATCGAATGCGCGATCAAGATGGCGCGCAAATATCAATCCACCAGCGGCAAGCCGGACCGCTATCGCATCGTCACGTTCGAGGGCGCGTTTCACGGCCGCACGCTCGCGGCGCTGGCCGCGACCGGCAACAAGAAGTATCTCGACGGCTTCGGTCCGCCGATGCCGGGCTTCGACCAGGTCGCGTTCAACGATCTCGACGTGGTCAAGAAAGCGATCGGCCCTGAGACCGCCGCCATTATGATCGAGCCGGTGATGGGCGAGGGCGGCGTGCGCGTCGTGCCGCACAACTTCCTGCGCGCGCTTCGCAAGCTGTGCGACGACAACGGTCTGCTGTTGATCTTCGACGAAATCCAGACCGGCGTCGGCCGCACCGGCGATCTGTTCGCCTATCAACATACGGGTGTTGAGCCCGACATCATGACCATCGCCAAGGCACTCGGCGGCGGTTTTCCGGTCGGCGCCTGCCTGGCGACCACAGAAGCGTCCAAGGGCATGACGGCGGGTACGCACGGCTCGACCTTCGGCGGCAATCAATTGGCGATGGCGGCGGGCAACGCGGTGATGGATGTCGTCATGGCCCCCGGCTTCCTCGCGCAGGTGAAGCACAATGCGCTGCTGCTCAAGCAAAAGCTCGCCGAGTTGAAAGATCACCACGCTTCGGTGATTGCCGAAGTGCGCGGCGAAGGCCTGCTGATGGGGCTGCGCATGGTGCCGCCGGCGTCCGAGATGGTCGACGAATTGCGCGCCGAGAAGATGATCACGGTCGCGGCCGGCGACAATGTCGTGCGGCTGCTGCCGCCGCTCATCATCAACGAGGCCGAAATCGCCGAAGCCGTGGCACGCATCGATCGCGCCTGCACGCGGCTCGGCCAGGCTCATGCGCGCGCCACAGAAAAGGTGGCGTTATGACGGCCAATGGCGTGCGGCATTTCCTCGATCTGACCGACATCCCGAAGCCGGTGCTGGCGGGCATGATCGACCATAGCCGCGCCATGAAAGCCGAGCACAAGAAGGGCAAGATTGTCGCGCCGCTTGCCGGCAAGACCTTGGCGATGATTTTCGACAAGCCCTCGACCCGTACCCGCGTCTCGTTCGACGTCGGCATGCGGCAGCTCGGCGGCGAGGCGATCCTCCTGACCGCGCAGGAAATGCAGCTTGGCCGCGGCGAGACGCTGGCCGATACCGCGCGGGTGCTGTCGCGCTTCGTCGACGCCATCATGATCCGCATTCTCGACCACGAAGCGGTGGCCGAACTCGCGAAGTACGCCACCGTGCCGGTGATCAACGGCCTGACGCGGCGCTCGCATCCGTGCCAGGTGCTGGCCGACGTCATGACTTTCGAGGAGCATCGCGGCCCGATCCGCGGCCGCACCGTGGCTTGGAGCGGCGATGCCAACAACGTGCTGGCGTCGTGGATGCACGCCGCCGAACGCTTCGACTTCAATCTGCGCGTGGCGACGCCGTCCGAGCTCAAGCCGAAGAAGCGGCTGATGGACTGGGTCAAGGCGTCGGGCGCCGCCATCAAGTTCGGCGAGGACCCGGAAGCTGCCGTCAAGGATGCCGACTGCGTCGTCACCGATACCTGGGTGTCGTTGGGCGACCGCGAGGCCAAGCGCCGCCACAACATCCTCAAGCGCTATCAGGTCAATGGCGCGCTGATGGCCAAGGCCAAGCCCGATGCTTTGTTCATGCACTGCCTGCCGGCGCATCGCGGCGAGGAAGTGACCGACGAGGTGATGGACGGGCCGCAATCGGTGGTGTTCGACGAGGCGGAAAACCGCCTGCACGCCCAAAAAGGCCTGCTGGCCTGGTGCTTGCACGCTGACGCGTGACAGGCCTGCGCGTCCGCGCGCAGGGCTCGAAATCTCGCCGTTGAGCGTTACATAGGGCCGATGAATACACCCATCATGACCGATCCCACCGCTATTCCATCACGCGCACCGGCTGCGACCACCCCCGACGACACGGTTTTGCCGTTCGAGGTGGCCTCGCTCGATCTGCGCGGCCGCGTCGTGCGGCTGGGACCTGTGGTCGACCAGATTCTCGAGAAGCACAATTATCCGGAGCCGGTCGCCAAGCTGGTTGGCGAAGCCGTGGTGCTGACCGTGATGCTCGGCTCGGCGCTCAAGATCGACGGCCGCTTCATCCTGCAGACGCAAACCGACGGCCCGGTCGGCCTGCTGGTCGTGGATTTCACCACGCCCGGCAAGGTGCGGGCCTGCGCGCGTTTCGGCAAAGACGGCCTCGCCGCGGCGATCGCCGCCGGCAAGATCGACGCCGGTTCGCTGCTCGGCAAAGGCCATCTCGCCATGACCATCGATCAGGGCCCCGACACCGGCCGTTATCAGGGCCTGGTCGCGCTGGACGGCGGTACGCTGGAAGACGCGGCGCACGAATATTTCCTGCGCTCCGAGCAGATCCCGACGCGGGTCCGCCTTGCGGTGGCCGAGGAATTGATCGCCGGCTCCGGCGGCGCCAGTCATCGCTGGCGCGCCGGCGGCATCATGCTGCAGTTCCTGCCGAAGTCGGAAGAGCGCGGGCGTGTCGCCGATCTCCATCCCGGCGACGCGCCGGAGGGCGCCGAAGTTCACGCCCAGCCGGAGGACGATGCCTGGGTGCAGGGCCGCGCGCTGCTCGAGACCGTCGAGGACATCGAGCTGATCGATCCGGAGATTTCCAGCGAACGTCTGGCCTACCGGCTGTTTCACGAGCCCGGCGTGCGCGTGTTCAAGACGGCCGACGTGCGCGCGGAATGTTCGTGCTCGCGCGAGAGCGTCGAGAGCATGCTCAAGAGCTTTTCGCAGGACGACCGCGACCACATGGTCGAGGACGGCAAGATTTCCGTCACCTGCGAATTCTGCAGCGCGACCTACGCCTTCGCGCCGGCCAATGTCGGTGCGAAGGAATAGACATGCGCGCGGCCATCCTCCTGGTTATTGCGTTGCTCGCGCCGCAGGTGGCGCTGGCGCAAAGCTGTCCGGAGCCGCTCGCCTCGGCCAAGCGGCTGGTGCTCGTCACGGCCGATACGCTCGTCAGCACCACCGCGACCGTGGAACGGTTCGAGCGCCACACGCCGAATGCGCAATGGCAGATCGCCGGCGGACCGGCCAAGGCGTTGATCGGACACAGGGGCGTTGCCTGGTCGCACGCGTTCCGAAAATTCGCCAAAGGCGAGCCGGTGAAGGTCGAGGGCGACAAACGCGCGCCGGCGGGCTTCTTCAAGATCGGCCCGAGCTTCGGCTTCGGCCCTTCGCAACGGCCGAACTACGTCCGCATCGATGACGGCATGGTCTGCGTCAACGATGTCAGTTCGCCGGCCTACAACACCATCACCCGGCGCGATCGGATCGGTCCGGCGGTTCGCGGTGAGAACATGTCGCGGGTGCCGGATTATCGCCGCGGGCTGCTGGTCGATTATCCGACCGACCGCAAGGCCCGTGCCGGCTCCTGCATTTTCATGCATCTGCAATTGCCCGGGAAAACCGGCACGGGCGGCTGCGTCGCAATGCCGGAGCCGCAGCTCGAAGCGGTGCAGGATTTTGCCCAGGAGGGCGCGGTGCTGGCGGTGCTGCCGCGCCAGGCGCTGGCGCGGTTCAAGGGGTGCCTGCCGGTCAATTGATAGTGCGGCCGCTGCCGGGAGAGTCCAGCGAGAAGGCGGGGATTTCGATGTCGAAATGCTCGCCGGCCGTCGACACCATGCCGTAGGTACCGGCCATGAAGCCGGACGGCGTGGGCAGCGGCACGCCGCTGGTATATTCGAACGACTCGCCCGGCTGGAGCGTCGGCTCCTCGCCCACCACGCCCGGCCCCCTGACTTCTTGCAGCCGGCCCAAGGCGTCGGTGATGCGCCAATGGCGGGTCTTGAGCTGCACGGTTTCTGGCCCACGGTTGGCGATGTCGATGGTGTAGGCCCAGAAATAATAGCCGTTGCCCGGCGACGACCGCTCGGACACGAAGCGCGGCGTCACCGTGACCTCGATCTTGCGCGTTATGGCGCGGTACATCTTACTTGAATGCCTTACAATTGACGCGGGTCCGGGCTTGTTATTCGCGCCCGCTTCGGGAGTATGGCTGAAAGCCTGGACGAAAGAAAAGCCATTGATCGCCCCGATACCGACCGAACGCGACCTACGGCTCGATTTGTTCCGCGGCATCGCGCTGTGGCTGATCTTCCTCGACCATATTCCGTCCAACGCGGTGAGCTGGATCACCATCCGCAATTACGGTTTCAGCGACGCCACCGAGATCTTCGTCTTCATCTCGGGTTACACCGCGGCCTTCGTCTACGGCCGCGCGATGCAGACCACCGGCTTCATCGTCGCCGCCGCGCGGGTGCTCAAGCGCACCTGGCAGATTTATGTCGCGCACGTGTTTCTGTTCGCGATCTACCTCGCCGAGATTTCCTACGTCTCGCAGAGTTTCGACAACCCGCTGTACACCGAAGAAATGGGGTTCCTGGATTTTATCAAGAATCCCGATGTCACCATCATGCAGGCGCTGCTGCTGAAGTTCAAACCGGTGAACATGGACGTGCTGCCTCTCTATATCGTGTTGCTGTTCTGGTTCGCGCCGGCCCTCTGGCTGCTGCTGCGCTCGCCGTCGCTGGCGCTGATTGCTTCGGCCGGACTCTATGCCATGGCGTGGCTGTTCGAATGGAACATTCCGGCCTATCCGCAGGGGACCTGGGCGTTCAACCCGTTTGCCTGGCAAATGCTGTTCGTGTTCGGCGCGTGGTGCGCGCTCGGCGGCGCCAAGCGGCTCAGTCGCTGGATCACGTCGCCGGTGGTGATAGGATTGTCAATTATGTATCTGTTGTTCGCTTTCGCCATCGCGATGACTTGGTACTTCGCGTGGCTCGGCGTCTACGTGCCGAAATTCGTCGGCGAGGTGATCTACCCGATCGATAAGACCAATCTCGACGTGCTGCGCATCCTGCACTTCCTGTCGCTGGCGGTGCTTACCGTATGGCTGGTGCCACGCGATTGGCCGCTGCTGAAGTCCCGCCTGTGTTGGCCGGCGATCGTCTGCGGGCAGCATTCGCTGGAAATCTTCTGTCTCGGCGTCTTTCTGTCGTTTGCCGGACATTTTGTTTTCACTGAGGTGTCCAACCGGGTCTTGACCCATGTCATGGTCAGCGCGGCAGGGATTGTCATCATGGTTGCCGCCGCTGCCTTAATTTCGTGGTATAGACGGGTCGAACGACAGGGACCGGGACCGCGGCCGCCTACAACCAAGACGGGCTACGCGGGAGGCAGCGCATGATAAGGCGATTAGCATTCTCGCTGGCATTGTCGGTGCTGGCCGGATCGGCGGGCGCCGAGAACCCGGCCGAGCATCCGTCCGATTGCCGTACGGCCGAAGTCCAGCCCGAACGTAATTTTGCACTGCCGCAAACCACCCAGGCCATCAAGGCCAAGAAGCTGTACGTCATGGTTGTCGGCGCCGGCTCGTCGCTCTTGCCGGGCCCAGACGGCAGCAAGAGCGCCTATCCGGCGCGGCTGCAGCAGGCATTGCAGGCCAAACTCAAGGGTGTCGAGGTCAAGGTCGTGACCAACGTCAAGGCCAGGCGCAGTGCAGCGGAAATGGTCAAAGCCATGGTTCCGGACCTTGCAACAAACAAGCCTGCCTTGGTGGTTTGGCAAACTGGAACTGTCGACGCGATGCAGGGAGTTGAGCCGGATCAGTTCAGCCACGCACTGGACAAGGGCATAAACATTGCCCGCTCGGCCGGCGCAGACGTTGTTTTCATCAATCCGCAATACAGTCCGCGTACGGAATCCATGATCGCGCTCGGGACCTATGCTGAAAACATGCGTTGGGTTGCACTGCAGCAAGAAGTGCCGTTGTTCGACCGCTTCAGTATTATGAAGGTCTGGGCCGACCTTGGAACGTTCGACCTGAATTCCGCCACGAAAAAGCTTGACATGGCGGAGCGTGTTCATGATTGCATAGGGCGGTTACTTGCCGACCTCGTAGTCGAGTCGGCTAAATCAAGCGCGCCGCCTGCCGAGGTCGGTCGCTAGTGGGCTGGGAGTAGACCGCCGTGCAGGGTAAGACATTCGCCGATCGGGCGAGGAAGCCGCTCGCTGCCGCGATAATGCTTGCAGGTTTGATGGTGCCGCTGTCGGCGCAGGCTGAAGCGCCGAAGCCGGCCTGCGATCTGCCGCTCGACTTGCTTCGCCTGGCGCACCCGCTGTCCCGCGTAGGCCAAAAGCTGATCACCGGCGAACCGATCACTATCGTCGCGATGGGTTCTTCGTCCACCTGGGGCGCCGGCGCCAGTTCGCCGGCCGCGAATTACCCGAACCAGCTCGCGCTCGACCTCAAGGCGCGCTTTCCGACCCACGCGTTCACCGTGCTCAATGCCGGCGTCGGCGGCGAGGAAATTGCCGACATGATCAAGCGGTTCGATACCGCGGTGGTCGCCGTCAAACCCGACCTGGTGTTGTGGCAACTCGGCACCAACTCGGTCATTCGCGAGCACAAGATCAGCACTCAGGAAACCACGATCCGCGACGGGCTGAAGAAGATCCGTTCGGTCGGCGCCGACGTCGTGCTGATCGATCCGCAATTCGTGCCGCGGGTTATCGCGAAGCCGGAAGCTGAGCGTATGGTCGAACTGATTTCATTGACCGCGAAACAAGAGGACGTCGATCTGTTCCGCCGCTACGAGGTGATGAAGCGCTGGAGCGTGGTCGGTCGCATTCCGTTCGAGACGTTCACGGCGCCCGACGGGCTGCACTTGAATGACTGGAGCTATGCCTGCATGGCCAAAGGCCTCGGCATGGTGATTGCTGAAGCCGCCAAGCGGCCGGTCATATCGGCGACCGCGCATCCGCAGCTGGTGCCGTAGACTTTCAACTAACTCGTCTTCTCTCAAATCGAATGCCCGGCCTCTCGCCGGGCATTCTCGTTTCCGGCGTCAGACTTTATCCAGGGCGGTCACCAGGTCCTCGATCAAGTCATCGGCGTGTTCGAGGCCGGCCGAAAACCGCACCAGCCCGTCACCGATGCCGAGTTCGGCGCGCTGTTCCGGTGTCAGCCGCTGATGCGTGGTCGTGGTCGGATGCGTGATCAGGCTCTTGGCGTCGCCGAGATTGTTGGTGATGCCGATCAGGCTCAGGCCGTTGAGGAAACGGAACGCGCCTTCCTTGCCGCCCTTGATCTCGAACGCGCATAGCGTCGAGCCCGCGGTCATCTGCTTCTTGATGATGTCGGCTTGCGGATGGTCGGCGCGGCCGGGATAGATCAGCCTGTTGATTTTCTTGTGCCCGGCCAAGGCGCTCGAAACGACGGTGGCGTTTTCGGTCTGCCGCTGCACGCGCACCGACAAGGTCTCCAGGCCTTTCAATAGCACCCAGGCATTGAACGGCGACAGCGACGGCCCGGTCTGACGCAAGAGTTGATGGTAGTTGTCGACGATCAGCTTCTCCGAACCGAGGATGACGCCGCCGAGCACGCGGCCTTGTCCGTCGATGTGCTTGGTGGCGGAATAGACCACGACGTCGGCGCCGAGGGTCAGCGGGCTCTGGTAAAGCGGAGTGGCGAACACGTTGTCGAGCACCAATTTGGCGCCCGCCTCGTGCGCGATATCGGCGACGGCCTGAATATCATAGACCTCGAGCGTCGGATTGGTC
Source organism: Hyphomicrobiales bacterium (assembly GCA_031389925.1). Taxonomy (GTDB): domain Bacteria; phylum Pseudomonadota; class Alphaproteobacteria; order Rhizobiales; family Xanthobacteraceae; genus Pseudolabrys. Next base: position 12,853 of record JANMSZ010000069.1, read on the forward strand.
GGCGTTTCCATGAAGAACGCCTTGGTGTTTTTCTGCGCCGCCTGCTTCCAGGCATTCAGGTCCTTGCCGTCGACCAGGGTGCAGGGCACGCCGAAACGCGGCAGCCATTCCTCGATCACCCAGCGGCAGGATCCGAACAGCGCCTTGGCGGCGACGACGTGGTCGCCGGCGCGCACCAGGCCCATGAGCGCGGTGGTAACCGCGGCCATGCCGGTCGCGGTCGAGCGCGCGGCTTCGGCGCCTTCGAGCGCGGCCATGCGCTTCTCGAACATGTCCATGGTCGGATTGGAGTAGCGCGAATAAACATAGCCCGGAATCTTGCCGGAGAAGCGCAGTTCGCAGTCTTCGGCGCTTTCGTATTTGTAGCCTTGGGTGAGGTAGATCGCCTCCGACATCTCGTTGAACTGCGAGCGCAGGGTGCCGGCGTGAACCAGGCGGGTTTCGGGGCGATAGGTCTTTTTCGGCGCTTCGGACATCGTGCTCTCCTTCGGTCCGGCGCGGGATGAGGCCCCTGCGCCGGCCAATAAAAAACCGGCCTGAGAAAAAATCTCGGCCGGGCACACGCGTCCCCGGCCTTTTAGCGACTTATTTTACGTGGCTGCAAGCCGGCCGGCTCAAATTGACCACGGGATAAACGCTTTGTAGCGGGGCCGCCCGCTTCCCGTCAAGGCACCCATCGGGTTAGATCGGCCCGTCAATTGGATAGTTGCCGTGCCGCTTTCTTTTGCCATTGAGGACAAGGGCATTCTGCCCGACCGCATGATCGCGGCGCTGGCCGCCGACGGCGCGATTCTGCCCGAAGTCGATTTCGTCCCCGATCAGATCCAGCCGGCGAGCCTCGATCTGCGGTTGGGCGCGGTGGCCTATCGCGTGCGCGCCAGCTTCCTGCCCGGCAGCACCACGGTGGCGCAGCGCATCGACGAACTGAAGCTCCATGAATTCGCGCTCACTGACGGTGCGGTGCTGGAAACCGGCTGCGTCTATATCGTGCCGCTGCTGGAGAGTCTGGCGCTGCCCGACGATATTTCGGCCGCCGCCAATCCGAAAAGTTCGACCGGCCGCCTCGACGTTTTCACGCGTGTTATCGCCGACGAGTTGCGCGGCTTCGACCGCGTCGAGCCCGGCTATCACGGCCCGCTTTATGCCGAGATCAGCCCGCGCACCTTCCCGGTGTTGGTGCGCGAAGGCTCGCGGCTGTCGCAAATCCGGTTCCGCCGCGGTCATGCATTATTGGGCGCAGAAGCCTTGCGCGAGCTGCACCGCGCCGAGCGGCTCGTCGACAGCGACGACGCCGATGTCAGCGAGGGCGTCGCGGTCGGCGTCGATCTGTCCGGCATGCTGGGCGGCGAGGGCAAGAACATTGTCGGCTATCGCGCCAAGCGCCATACCGGGCTCATCGACGTCGAACGCCGCGCAGGTTATTCGATGCTGGATTTCTGGGAGCCGATGCAGGCTCGCCCCGACAAGAGCCTGATCCTCGATCCGAACGAATTCTACATTCTCGCGTCCAAGGAGGCGGTCCAGGTGCCGCCCGACTACGCCGCCGAGATGGTGCCGTTCGATCCTTTGGTCGGCGAATTCCGCGTGCACTATGCCGGCTTCTTCGATCCCGGCTTCGGCTATGCCGGCGCCGGCGGCAAAGGCTCGCGCGCGGTGCTGGAAGTCCGCTCGCGCGAGGTACCGTTCATTCTGGAGCACGGTCAGATCGTTGGCCGGCTGGTCTACGAAAAGATGATCGCGCGGCCCGACAAGCTCTACGGCCAGGGCATCGCTTCTAACTACCAAGGCCAGAGCCTGAAGCTGAGTAAGCATTTCAAGGCCTAGCGTTTAGCGCAGTGCGCATCCGTCACCATTTCAGACAGCACTGTTGCAGAAGCGTAAACAGGCGTTGCAAATGCGCGGCATTTCGCCGATTGCGGGCGTCATCCGCCGTGCTAGAAATGACGCAACAAGAAATAAAAGCGTGGGGAGGACGAGATGTACAAATTTCGCACGATTATTGCACTCGCCGTTGCGATGGCGCCCGTCGCGGCGTTCGCGCAGGCTTGGCCTACGGCGCAACCGATCAAGGTGATCACGCCGTTCAGCGCCGGCAGCGCGACCGACATCATCGGCCGCGCCGTGTTCGATCAGGTGTCGAGCCAGATCGGCCAAACTATCATCATGGAAAATCGCGTCGGCGCCGGCGGCACGATCGGCGCCAATGCCGTGGCGAAGGCGGCGCCCGACGGCTACACGCTGCTGGTTCATTCCTCGTCGCATACCGTGACGCCGGCGACCTACGCGCAACTGCCTTACGACACCATCAAGGATTTCAAGGCCGTCATTCCGCTCGGCAATTTGCCGAACGTGCTCATCGTCAATAAATCCAAGGGTTACAAGTCGGCGCGCGACCTGGTGGGAGCGGCCAAAGCCAAGCCCGGGACCTTCAACTACGGCACCGCCGGCGCCGGTACCGCCTCGCACTTCAATGCCGAGCGTTTCAAGCTGGCGGCTAATTTCCAGGCCCAGCATGTGCCGTTCAAAGGTGGGCCGGAAGTGCTGAGCGAGATTTTGGCGGAGCGCATCGATTTCTATTTCGTGCCGCTGCTGCCGGCGAAATCGCTGATCGAGGCCGGCAAGCTTGCCGCGCTGGCGGTCTCGTCGTCGCAGCGCGCCACGGCCCTGCCGGATGTGCCGACGACGGTCGAAGCGGGCTTCCCGAATTCGGAGTTCAATTTCTGGGTCGGCGTTTTGGCGCCGGCGCAGACGCCGCCCGCGATCCTCGAGCGGCTGCACAACGAGATCAAGATCGCGCTCGCCAAGCCGGACGTGAAAGCAAAAATGACGCGCCTCGGCGCCGATCCGATGCCGCTCACCGGCGCGCAATTCGACGCTTTGATCCAGAAGGAAGTCGGCGAATACGTCGCCTTGGCGAAAGCCGCGAATATCAAGGTGAACTGACGGATGGCGGCCAAAGTCGTTGCCGCGTATGGCCTGCCGCATACGCCGTTTTATCCCTCGCAGGTGATCGAGGAGGGGCCGTCCTCCCCGACGGGACTGATGTTTGCGAGGGCACGCGAATCGCTGGTCGCGGCCAAGCCCGACGTCATCGTGTTGTTCGACACCGACCACTACAACACGTTTTTCTTCGACAACTTCCCGATTCTCGCGATCGGCATCGACGAGATGTTCAAAGGGCCGATCGACGAGCCGCGCGGCGGCATGCCTGCTTACACCGTGCCGTCGAGCCCTAAGCTCGCCGAGCATCTGCTTCGCCACACCGTACGCGCGGGCTATGATGTTGCGAGCCTGCGCGAGTTCGGCTGCGACCACTCGGTGATGGTGCCGTTGCACTTCGTCAATCCCGACATGCGCGTGCCGGTCATCCCCGTTTTCATCAGCGGCCATGTGCCGCCGCTGCCGACGGCCCGACGCTGCTTCGCCTTCGGCCGTGAATTGCGCAAGGCGCTGGAGGCGTTTCCGAAGGATTTGCGCGTGGCCGTCATAGGCACCGGCAGCTTCTCGCTCGAGGTGTTCGGCCCGCGCATCGATCCCGGCAAGACCGACGCGGTCGTTGACCCGCAGTGGGGTCACGCCGTTTGCGACTACATCGAGGCCGGGAATATCGAGGCTTTGATCGCCGCCGCCACCGAGGAGCGCATGTATGCTGCCGGAAACGTCGGCGGCGAACTGTTGAACTGGATTGCCATGTTCGCCTTTACGGAAAATCGCAAGCCTGATTTTCTTCTCCGGCAAATGGAGCAGGGCCACGCTTATGCCGGCTGGCGCTGGGAGTAGGGCAAAGGTACGGGAATGTCGGTGAACGCACTCAACAGAATTTGCCGCGAGGTCGCGCGGGACCACGCCTTCCGTACCGCGATGAAATCCGACCCGGCGGCGGCCATTGCCGGCTACGACCTGACGCCGGAAGAGCGCAAGGCGCTTTTGGCCGGCGACGTGGTGACGCTGCACAGCATGGGCGTCAACGATTTCATGATGGGCTATTTGGCCCGCTTCGGGTCGTGCGGGCTCAGCATTCCGGCCTTCAACGAAAAAATTCGCTCGGTCCCGCACTAGTCCGTGCTGGAAAAACGCCGACTTTGCCTTTAGGTTGGCCCCGAACGCGGGCGTAGTTCAATGGTAGAACGGCAGCTTCCCAAGCTGCATACGAGGGTTCGATTCCCTTCGCCCGCTCCAAACCTACCCCAAAGCGAGCTTGAGGAACGGCAGCAACTCCTCGGGCAGATCGCCGCGGGCGGCGATGGCCGCCGCCAATGCCTTGTCGGTCTTGGCGCGGTTGATCAGTTTGACGAAGCCGATTTCGGAGATCCGTGCGGACGGATTTGCGACCACTTTGTTGATCATTTCGGCGACGCCGCGGTCGATCAGAGCATCCGTCACTGCCTCGCTAATGCGGACGCGGGCGGCGATGGCCGTTAGCTGCCTTGGACCTTTGGCCGCGGCGGTGATTTTGGCGATGACTTCGTCGGTTAGGACGGGCGACGACACAAGAACCGGCTCCGAGATCGCGATATTGTCATTCTGGGCAAGGCTCGCAATGACGTTTGGCGGTGCGTTTCCAACCGGCGCCAGTCTTGTGCTTAAGGTGACCAGTGACGGGTCGTCCGCCTTTTCAATCAAGCGCTGGAAGACGTCGTCGAAAATCGCAACCTGCTCGTCCGAAAAGCTCATCGTATCGCTGAGAAACAAATCGGTGATGCGCTGAAGGATTTTGGACTGCCGCGCAGTTGGCGCTTGGCCAAGGGCTACATCCAGCTCGGCAATCAGTGAAAGGGCATTGGAGCTCATGCGCGTGTCCCAACCGAAAATCGCCGTTCTGGCGATAGTTAGTACATGCGCTACCAGTAAATCAGCAAAATAGACTTAACGGCTGCATCCAATCCGGCCGCGAACAACACGTGCATAATTTCAAATTAAGAATTTCGACCGCCGCCTCGGCAATCTTAATCCAGATTATCGATCTGCAATAACACTTACAATCTATGGCAAATTAAATCCATTTCTCATGGCCTTACACTAGCTTCCGTCGCGGACGCCGCACGAGCGCGTCCGGTCGCCCGCACGGGCGGAAACGCGACCTTGTTCAAGGTCCTAGAAGCGAGTGCCGAACCCATGACCCAAACAGCCGCTTCGTCGGATGCCGCAGAACTCAATCCGGCCGATGTCATTGCAGCCGGCGGCGCACGTGCCGCGGCGACGCAGATTCAATCCATCAGCTTCGCCATCGGCGACGACCAATACGGCGTCGACATCATGGCGGTGCGCGAAATCAAGGGCTGGTCGGAGATCACGCATCTGCCGCGCCAGCCCGATTACGTTCGCGGCGTGCTCAATCTGCGCGGCGTGATCGTCCCGATCATCGACCTGCGCTGCCGCTTCGGCCAAGGGCTGACCGAAGCCACTCCGCTTCACGTCGTCATCATCGTGCAGATCGCCACCCGCCAGGTCGGCCTGCTTGCGGACCGCGTGCTCGACATCGTCTCGTTTGAGCCTTCTCAGGTGCAGCCGGTGCCGAAGGTCGCGAAGTCCTCGCGCGCCGATTTTCTGTCAGGCCTCGTGACCATTGAGAACGTCATGCTCGCTTTGATCGACTTGCCGAACCTGCTGACGGTCGCGGCAAACGAACCCGATGAAATGGCTGCGACGCATTAAGTAGGTCGCCCTTCAAACTCACCACTAGTCGCAATCGATAATCACAAAAAGACTTTACGGAGAATGCAATGTCTAACGTGTCTACCGCCAGCTTGAAATCCGGCTTCGGTCTCAAAATCGGGGCCAAGCTCGGACTCATGTCCGGACTCGGCATCGCGCTCGTCGTTGGTATGATAGCTGGTTCGATCTATGGCAGTTCGTCGGTCAAGAGCGCCAACGACATCGCCATGAAGCAGCAAATCATTGCATTCGATGCCGCCCAGATGAAGGCGTCGGCTAGCGGCATGATGATCGGAATGCGCGATATGCGCCTCGCCAGAAGTTCCGAAGATCTCGCCGCTGCACAAAGATATTTTGAGGCCCGGCAGGCCGCCACGATTCGCTTTGTCGACCATAGTTTGCCGAAGGTAGGTGCCGAAAACCGCGCTCGCCTTGAGAAGGTTAAGGCGCTTACCGACCAGTTTGCCGGCGGTGCCAAAGACATCTCTGTATTGAAGACTGAAGTCATCGCGGTTATCGCCAAGCGTACCGAAGCCAATATGGCTGAAGCAACGGCGCGCATCGCAGCGATTAATGAGCAAATCGACAGTATCGCCAAAGGCCGAACGCTTCCGGTCGCGACGGAGATGCAAACGCTGAGTGATCAGGTTGTTGAGTTCGCAGAAGCGCATGCGAAGGCCGAAGTAGAGCACGCCGCCCGAGAGATGGCGTTTGCCGAATACCTCAGCCTCGGCATTGGCTTCACGGTTATTCTTGTTCTGATCGGGTCCGCGTTTTTCGGTGCGTTGACGATCGCCCGCCCGCTCGCTCGATTGGTGCCGGAGTTGAAGAAAATTGCCGACGGGGATTTCGACGTCACGATCCATGGCATCGGCCGTAAGGACGAAGTTGGTCAGATCGCCGAAGCCGCTGAGCAAATCGCCGACCGCGTCGGCGCGACCATCGGCAACATCAAGATTTCAGCCAATGAAGTCACCAACGCTTCGGCGGAGATTTCGACGAGCACCACCGATCTGTCGCAACGCACCGAGGAGCAGGCCGCGAGCCTGGAGCAGACCTCAGCCTCGATGGAAGAGATGACCGCCACGGTCAAGAAGAACGCCGAAAACGCAAAGGAAGCAAGCAGCCTCGCTTCCAGCACGCAGGATGTCGCCGATCGCGGCGGTCAGGTTGTCGCCAAGACAGTCGATGCGATGGCGAAGATCGAAGAGTCTTCGCGCAAGATCTCCGACATCATCGGCGTCATCGACGAAATTGCGCGCCAGACCAACTTGCTGGCGTTGAACGCCGCTGTGGAGGCGGCCCGCGCCGGCGAAGCCGGCCGTGGCTTTGCCGTCGTCGCCTCGGAAGTCCGTAGCCTCGCACAACGCTCCTCGCAGGCAGCGAAGGACATCAAGGACCTCATCACCAACAGCAACGGCTTGGTCAAAGACGGCGTTGATCTGGTCAACAAGGCCGGTCAATCTCTCAGCGAGATCGTCGAATCGATCAAGAAGGTCACAGCCGTTGTTGGCGAAATTGCCAATGCCAGCGCGGAACAGGCGACCGGCCTTGACGAGATCAACAAGGCGCTGACCCAGATGGACGAAGTCACGCAGCAAAACTCGGCGCTGGTCGAGGAAAATGCCGCGACCGCGAAAACCCTCGAAGGCCAGGCCAAGTCGATGGACGAACGGGTGGCGGGTTTCCGGCTGCGCGGTGCGCCGGCGAATGCCGAATTCCGGTCGACGGCAGCAAGCGAGCGCCATGCTCCGGTCGCGGCCGCGCGTCCGAAAGCCGCGCCGCCGAAGCGTGCGGCGGCGCCCGTGAGATCGAATGTCACAACCAATCGCGGCCCGGTCGGCCGCATGCAGGCCGGCCTTGCCACCGCTCTCAACACCGAGCCGGACTGGAAGGAGTTCTAATAGTGAACGGCCCCGCTTTGCGTCCAGCAAATGGCAGATCGGCGGCGGCGCGGTTCGCTTCGAGCGAGCTCGCCGTGGCCGAAACAGCGCGGGAGTTCAAATTCTCCGATGCGGATTTCCGCGATCTGGCGCAGTACGCCTATACCCACGCCGGAATCGCGCTCTCGGACAGCAAACGCAACCTTATTTACACCCGCTTGTCGCGCCGCCTGCGCGCGCTCGGGCAGACGACGTTCAAGGAATACCGGGATTACCTGATCGCGAATGAATCCGAGCTGGAAAACTTCATCAACGCGATTTCGACCAACCTGACGAAGTTCTTCCGCGAATCACATCACTTCGATCATTTCCGAACCCATGTCGCAGTGCCTTTCGTTCAACAGGCGCATGGCAAATCCGGACAGCGCCTGCGGGTCTGGTCGGCCGGCTGCTCGACCGGCGAGGAGCCCTACACCATCGCGGTGGTGCTCAAGCGCGAGATCCGCAACCCGGCGGACCACGACGTCCGTATCCTTGCGACCGACATCGACACCAACGTCATCGCCAAAGGCGCCGCCGGCGAATATCCCCGCACGTCGATCGACGAAGTGCCCAAGACTTACCGCGAATATTTTCAGCCGCTCGGCGGCGAGCCCGATGCCACCGACATTGTCATGGGAGACGAGGTCCGCTCGCTGATCAGTTTCGCGCGTCTCAATTTGATGGACCCTTGGCCTTTCAGGGGCCGGTTTGACGCCATCTTCTGCCGCAACGTCATGATCTATTTCGACGGCCCGACCAAGTCGGCGCTCGTCGATCGCTTCACGCAGCAACTCAAGCCGGGCGGCTGGTTGTACATCGGCCATTCCGAGTCGTTGATCGGCTCGCATCCAGGCCTGCAACTCGTCGGCCGAACTGTCTATCGGAGAGAATCGTGAGCGCTGCGACCGCGCGAGTTCCCGTCGATGCCGGCGCCGTCAACGGCGGCAGCGCCATTGCGACTCGGAAGTTTTTCGATTCCGCCGAATCGAATTGGATGGTGAAGGTTCTCCCCGGCGAATACTTCGTCACCTCGAAGCCGGATGAAGTGCTCGTGACGGTGCTTGGTTCGTGCGTCGCCGCCTGCATCCGCGATCCGCAACGGCGTATCGGCGGCATGAATCATTTCATGTTGCCGCACAGCAAAGGCGGCAACTGGGGGGGCGATATGCAGTCCACCCGGTTCGGCAACTTCGCGATGGAGAAGCTCATCAACGAGTTGATGAAAGCCGGATGCTCCCGCAGTTCGCTTGAGATCAAGGTGTTCGGCGGCGGCAATGTGACCGACACGCAAAATGCGATCGGCACGGAAAACTGCCGCTTCATCATGCGCTATCTGGAATCGGAAGGACTGCGCTGTTCGGTTCAGGATTTGGGCGGCCTGCTGCCGCGCCGAATTCACTATTACCCCGAAACCGGCCGCGTCATCCGCCGCTTGCTGGGCTCCGGCGAATCCAAAGCCGTTGCGCGCGAAGAGACCGAATATGTCAGCCGCCTGTCGACGCGAACGATGGCGGGCGAAATTCAACTGTTTGACGAGTGATGGAAAAACCCATGACCAGGCCCGTACGTGTTCTCATCGTCGACGATTCACCCGTCATTCGGCAGTTGCTGTCGATGTTGTTGTCGGCCGATCCGGAAATCGAGGTCGTCGGCACCGCCAGCGATCCGCTGATCGCGCGCGAACGTATCAAGGCGCTCAATCCCGATGTCGTTACCCTCGATATCGAGATGCCGAACATGGACGGCGTCACTTTCCTGCGCAAGATCATGGAATTGCGGCCGATGCCGGTCGTCATGATCTCGACCCTCACGCAGGCTGGCGCGGAAATCACGCTCGAGGCACTTGAGATTGGCGCGGTTGACTTTATCGGCAAGCCGACCGGCGACCTCAATCACGGCATTGAAGTCCTGGCTGCCGAACTGCAGACAAAGATCAAATCCGCGGCCCATGCCCGCGTCGGCTCGCGCAAAGCGCCGACGCCCGCGCGCCTGCCGCGCCCAGATCGCCCGCCGAGTTCCCACGACAAAATCATCGCGATCGGCGCCTCGACCGGCGGCGTGGAAGCGCTGAAGGCCGTGTTGATGGACATGCCGGCGGTATGTCCCCCGATCCTCATTACCCAGCATATGCCGCCGCGCTTCACCGCGGCCTTCGCCGCCCGTCTCAATAAAGAGTGCCCGATGGCGGTGTCCGAGGCGATCCACAACGAAATTATCGAGCCCAACCACGCCTACATCGCGCCTGGTGCGCAGCACATGGAGCTGGTCCGCGTCGGCGGCCATTACCGCTGCAGCCTGAACGAGGAACCGACGGTGTCAGGACATCGGCCGTCGGTCGATGTCCTGTTCCGGTCGTTCGCTCGCGTCGCGGCAAAGTCGGCCGTCGGTGCGATCTTGACCGGGATGGGCAAGGATGGTGCGGCCGGACTGCTCGAATTGCGGACGGCGGGCGGCAAGACGCTCGGTCAGGACGAGGCATCCTCGCTGGTCTACGGCATGCCGCGGGCGGCGTTCGAATGCGGCGCGGTGATGCGTCAGTATTCTTTGTCCCACATCGCGGATGGCATCCTCGAAGCCTGCGACGATAGCAGCAAAGCACAAGTACGAACCGGCGACGTGCGCCGAACGGTCCGCGCGGTCTAGGCGAAATGACAAGGTCGGAGAATTACGTGAGCGAAAATGCGAACGACACGCTGATGAGGCTGCCCGAGGTGCTCGATCTCACCGCGGCCGAAGGCTTTCTCGAGTCTATGCGGCAGCAAGCCAATGGCGCGCTTTGTCTTGACGCCTCGGCCGTCAGGACGATCACGCTGCCGTGCGTGCAGATCGTCCTCGCATCGGCGCGAAGCCGTGACTCGATTTTGATCAAAGATCCGTCGCCGGCCTTCGTCAGCGCGTTCGAAGATCTCGGCATCGATTGGACCCACGACCTTAAGATCGACCAGAGCCTGCCTCAAGCCGACAGCCGGACGGAAGATCAGCTCCAAGATCGGAACACAGATCAGAGCCAGGATTTCGGCCAACATCAGAGCGAAGGCCAAGAGCGCGGCGACAGTATCGAAACGGCACCGCCGCCTGTCGATGGCGCGGCCGTCGGAAGCGACGTCAGTCAGATTAATCCTCATCAGATGAGCGAGAATACCATGGCTAAGCGAATCCTAACCATCGACGACTCAAAGACGATGCGCGATATGCTTATGCTGACGCTGGCTGAAGCAGGGTTTGATGTGCTGCAGGCCGTCGACGGTCAAAACGGACTCGACGTTCTCGGCGACCAACAGGTCGACGTCATCATTACCGACATCAACATGCCGATTATGGATGGCTACGAGGTCATCCGGCGCTTGCGGCAAGATCCCAACCATAAGTCGACGCCGATCTTGGTTTTGACGACCGAAAGCGAAGCCGAGAAGAAGAACCTGGCGCGCGAGGCCGGGGCCACGGGTTGGATGGTCAAGCCGTTCGATCCGGACCGGCTTGTCGCGACGGTTCGTAAAGTTGCTCCTTAGATTTTTGGAATAGGTAAAGGCTATGGCAGGTTCAGGTTTAGACCAACTCAAGATCACATTCTTCGATGAATGTGACGAAGCGATGCAGCAGATCGAGGCTGGTCTGACCGATATTCGCGCGGGCCAAAGCTCGGATGATACGATCAATTCCGTGTTCCGCGCCGTGCACTCGGTCAAAGGCGGCGCCGGGATATTCGGGTTCGAATCGCTGGTCGGATTTGCGCACGTTCTGGAAACCGTGCTTGACGGGCTGCGCGCCGGCAAACTCGTGGCCACGGACGACAACGTCGGCGTGTTGCTGCAGGCGAGCGATGTCTTGTCCGATCTCGTGTCAATGTCGCGGTCGAATAAGCCGATCGAAGCAGGCTATGGCGGCGAATGCCGCACCGCGCTTGAAGCCATTATCAAGCAAGAGGGCGGCGGCGCGAGCGAGAGCGACGACAATGCTCCGGCTCCCGCCGAATTCGACGGGCTGGACTTCAAGCCGGTGCGGATCGAATTCGATGAGCCCGCGGCCGACCCGAAGAAGTCTTATTCGATCACGTTCCGGCCGAAACCGGCGCTGCTGAAGAAAGCGAACGAGCCGCTCTACATTCTCCGCGAACTGCGTAAGCTCGGCGAACTCGACCTGGTGGCCCAGACCGATCTTCTGGCTCCTTTGGCCGAGCTTGAGCCGGATCATCCTTATATCTGGTGGATCGGAACGCTGCGCACCGAAGCGACACGGGCCCAGATCGATGAAGTGTTCGAATTCGTCGCGGGCGACAGCGATCTGGAAATTTCAGAGATCGTACCCGACTCCCCGTCGCCCGCCACGCTCGAGATGGCCGATCCCTTTGTCCCGGTGATGTCCGATCTGCCGATTTCTTCGCCTTCCATCGTTCCCGACGCTCCTGTCGAAAAGGCGGCCGTGGCAAGCGGCGAAGGGCGGGCGCCGCCGGCGAAGCACGCCGCGACGACGACCCGAATCGAACTCGAACGAATCGATCGCGTCGTCAACATGGTCGGCGAACTGGTGATTTCGCAAGCCATGCTGGGACAGATCGTTCAGGATCTTCCCGAAGGAACCGCCGGCCGCTTGGCGCAGATCCTCGAAGAGGTCATTCATCACACGCGTGAGCTGAAAGACAGCGTCATGTCGATGCGCGCGCAGCCGGTCGGCTCGGTGTTTCAACGCATGCCGCGACTGGTGCGCGAACTGGCGATGAAGACGCACAAGAAAGTCCGGCTGGAAATGGCCGGTGAGACGACCGAAGTCGATCGTTCGATCATCGAGCGCCTCGGCGATCCGCTGACGCATATCATCCGCAACTCGGTCGACCACGGCGTCGAATCCCCAGCCAACCGGATGGCCGCGGGCAAGCCGGAGGAGGGGGTGATCCGCCTCTCCGCCGAGCACCGCGGGGGCCGCATCATCATCGAGGTCAAAGATGACGGCGCGGGCATCAATTCGGAGCGCGTGCTGAGAAAAGCGCGGGAAAAGGGCCTGGTACGGCCCGACGCGGTACTCAGCGAAGACGAGATCGCAAATCTCATTATGTTGCCGGGATTTTCCACCGCCGAAACCGTATCCGACATCTCGGGCCGCGGCGTCGGCATGGACGTCGTCCGCAGCAACATCCAGGACATCGGCGGGCGAATATCGCTCAAGTCGGTGCCGGGGAAGGGCATGACGATCCAGTTGGCTCTGCCGCTCACGCTTGCCGTCATGGACGGCATGGTGATCAAGGTCGGCGACCAGACCTACGTCATGCCGTTGTCGTCGATCGTCGAATGTCTGCGGCCGGCGCGTTCCGAAATCAGCAACCTGATCGGGACCCGCGGCATGCTGCACCTGCGCGGCGAATTCGTGCCGCTCGTCCTGTTGAGCGAGTTGTTGGATGTGAGCACCGAAGCCAAGGACACCGGCGAACGCGTGGTCATTATCACCGATGCCGGCGAGGGCACGCATTTCGGACTCATTGTCGATGAACTGTGCGGTCACCAACAGGTCGTGATCAAGAGCATCGAGGAGAGTTACGGCACGGTTCCGGGTATCGCGGCTGCAACAATTCTCGGCAATGGACGTGTCGCGTTCATTCTCGATGTCGAAAAATTATCGGATCTCGCGGTTACCTCCGCATTGGACGGTGCCGTGCCCGCTGCGACGCGGAATGCTTCCACGATGGTCACAATGAACTAATGGCGTGAAATCGTCCCGCCGAATGTAATGTGTGGGCCGAAGCCCTGGAGTGATATGAAATGCCAAATGCGGTTGCTGTCAAAGTACTTCTCGTCGACGATCAAAACAGTGTGCGGCAAATGGCCCGCATAACGCTGGAGGAGATTGGATTCCGGCAAATTCAGGAGGCCGCGAACGGCGTCGAGGCGATGCATACCGCGTCGCTTCAGCCGATCGATCTGATCATCTCGGACTACAACATGCCCGAAATGGACGGCCTGGCACTGCTGCGCGCCGTGCGCTGCCATCCGGTCGTGCGGAAGGTGCCGTTCATTCTGCTGACTGGACGCGGCGATCGCGAACTCGTCGTCAAAGCGGCCGAAGCCGGCGTCAACAACTATCTGGTCAAGCCCTTCACCGCGGCGATCCTGCGCGAAAAGATCGAGCAGGTCATGGGCAAACTGTCGTGATCCTTCGGGTCTCGGCATAGTGGGACTATATCGGCACGGAAACGCAGCTGTGAAAGTTGAAGAGTCTCAAGACGACGTCGGTGCATTCCTCGCGGTATTTGCCGCGCTTCTGCTGGACAACGCGCTGAGTCTCGACGAGACCGTCAGCCGCGTGACCGACCTCGTTATGGCGAGTGGCAAGCCGAGCCGGGACCTGGTCGTCGCCTTGCAAAGCTTAGATCGGCTGAAGCAGGAGTTCGAGGGGCTTGGTGAGGCGCTGACGCGCTATGCGGAGGCGACCAGCAGTACGCCTGCCGGCGGCGACGCACGCGCCCAGCTTGGGCAGAACGTTATCTCCGCGATCACCGTGGCGGATCTCAAGGAGCGCCTATTGCGCCGTTTCCTGGATGAAACAAATGAAGTGTCCGCGCCGCAGCTCTCGCCTGAGATTCTTGCGCAAGTGAACGTCGATGTCACTTTCTAATCGCAAAGGCGCCGTTCGATGAGCCAGCAAACCGCCATTCTCAACGAACTGGAAGATGCGCTCGCCCATGGCTCCGCCGAACGGCGCGCCAAAACCCTCCACCGCGTCACCGATCTGTTCGTATTTGGCTGCGCTCACTTTTCCAAAGACCATGTCGCCGTGTTCGACGGCGTATTCAATCATCTCATAGCGGACGTGGAAATGTCTGCGCGCGAAGCGCTCGCGGCTCGGCTCGCTCCGGTCAAAAATGCGCCGCCGAAGATAATCCAGCAGTTGGCGTTTGACGACGAGATTACAGTCGCCGGTCCGGTGCTGGCGCAGTCCGAGCTGCTCGAAAACGTCGTTTTGGTCGAGAACGCCAAAACCAAGAGTCAGAAGCACCTGCTGGCGATATCGAAGCGCAAGGCGTTGACTGAGACTGTGACGGACGTTCTGGTCGAGCGTGGCGACCGCGAGGTCGCGCTCAATGTGGTGAAAAATCCGGGCGCCCAATTTTCGGAGACCGGCTACGTCAGGCTGGTCAAACGCTCGGAAGGCGACGACGAATTGGCGCGCTCGGTCGGTTCGCGGCCCGATATCCGGCGTCAGCATTTTCTCAAGCTTCTGAACACGGCCTCGAGCGCCGTCCGTATCGCGCTTCAGGCGGCGCACCCGGAACATGCCGACGAAATCAAGAAGATTGTCGGTGACGTCGCGGCGGCGATCCAGGAAAAGGCGGCGGCCGGATCGCGCAGCTACGGCGCAGCGCGTCAACGTCTCGCATCCATTCAGAAAAAGCGCCCCCTCGAAGACGGTGATGTGGCGGCTTTTGCGCAGGCGGGAAACTTCGAAGAGACCGCCATCGCCCTTGCGACGATGTGCGCCTTACCGATCGACGTTATCGAGCGGGTGATGGTCCAGGACCTGGAAGAAACGATCCTGATTATTGCGAAGGCGATTGGACTGTCGTGGTCCACGGTGAAAGCCGTGCTCCGGCTTTGTGCCGGCAAGAACGGGGTATCGGAGCAATCGCTCGGACGCTGTCTTGCGACCTTCAGCAAGTTGAAGATGGAAACGGCGCAGCAAGTCGTCGAATTTCAACGAAAGCGCGGGCCGGC
>JANMSZ010000072.1:0-11103 GCA_031389925.1 Hyphomicrobiales bacterium
TAGCCAACATCGAGCTCCACACTATAATCCTTTCGGTGCCGGGGCGGTAACGCGCCCAAACACAAAGCCTACGCGCTAAATAAGTTCCTGTCGCGCAGCCTGATCCGGAGGAAACATGACCTCAGAACCGCAAAAAGTCGCGCTGGTGACCGGCGCGGCACGCGGCATCGGGCTCGCCACCGCCAAGCGATTTCTTGCCGACGGCTGGTGCGTCGCTTTGCTCGATATCGACGGCGACAACTTGAAGAAAGCCTTCGCGGCGCTGGCCAAGCCCGAGATGACGATGGCGCTGGAATGCGACGTCGCCGACCCGGAAGCCGTGGCGCGCGCCTTTGAATTGGTCGCGACCCGCTTCGGCCGGCTCGATGCGCTGGTCAACAATGCCGGCATCGCGATCTTCAAGCCGATCCTCGACGTCACTTATGCCGACTGGTCGCGCGTGCTGGCGGTCAACCTGACCGGGCCGTTTCTGTGCACTCAGGCCGCGGCACCGCTGATGCGCGACACAGGTGGCGGCGCGATCGTCAACATCACGTCGATTTCGGGATTGCGCGCCTCAACCTTGCGCACCGCCTACGGCACCAGCAAGGCCGGCCTCGCCCACCTCACCAAACAGCAGGCCGTCGAACTGGCCGCGCTCGGCATTCGCGTCAACGCCGTGGCGCCCGGACCGGTCGACACCGCCATGGCCAAAGCCGTGCACACGCCGGAGATCCGCGCCGACTACCACGACCACATGCCGCTCAACCGCTACGGGCTGGAGGAAGAACTGGCCGAGACCATTTTCTTCCTGTGCAGTTCGCGTGCGAGTTACATCACCGGTCAGGTGATCGCGGTGGACGGCGGCTTCGACTCCACCGGCATTGGCCTGCCGACGCTGCGCGCCGAAAAGCGCAACGGCTAGTGTGGTGGATTTGAAGTTCGCCCGATTGTCGCTGCGGGCTCGTAGGCGAACTTCAAATCCAAACCACACTAGAATCTATAAGTTGCTAGTGTCCTTCGATTCCGAAGTTCGCGTGAGTGATTGCTGCATAATCTGGCGAACTTCGGAATCGGGACACTAGCGCATGATCCCGAAAAATGGGAACCGGTTTTCGGACAAGATCATGCGCCAAGCTTATGCCTTCTGCGGCGCCATCCGGTCCGTCGCCGTGAGATAGTGCCTGGCAAAAGCGACCAATTGTGCGTCGCTCGGATGATCCACCGTCTCGACGCCCGCGATCAGCTTCATCAGCTTCGGATCGTGCTCGTGAATGTGCTTGACCAATTCGGACTTCGCAGTGCCCGGACCGGCGATCAGCACCGCGCCGGCATCGGCGACCGATTGGGCGACGGCGTGCAGGAAGTCATGGTCGGCGGAAACGTGGCCGCTGCCGATCGAATTGGCCTTGCGATGGACGTGTTTGGTCGGGCTGTCCGAATGCAGCACAAGTTTTTCGGCGTCGGTCGGACTGAAATGAAAGACGCGCGCCTCGCGGTGATCGATCCAGATGACGGCGTGATAGTGGTGCTGACTCATGGAAATAGACCCTTTTTGACGGCTGGCGGAAATCCGGGAACAGTGAATTCCCCGGAACTATGGCCCAGCCCGTCATAGAGAACTTTGATCTAGCTCATGAAGTTCCCGCACCCTCGATTTGGGCGACAAAGCGCGGCGACAGCTTGCGTAAGCGTTCCAGGTCGATGCGGCCGGACCGCATGATGTAGCTCTTGGCGAAGTCGACGATGCCAAGCTTCATGTGCTCGCCGAAATTCTCGTACCAGGAAGCGCTGGCATTGGCGCCGTTGACGATCTTTTCCAGGATCGGCCGGCGCGCGACTTCGAACGCCGGTAGCGCCGCCGCGACGTCGTCGCCATGCTCGGCGAAAGCGCGATTGAGCGCGATGGCGTCTTCCATCGCCAGCCGCGTGCCGGAACCGATGGAAAAATGCGCGGTATGAAGAGCATCGCCAATCAGAACGTGCTTGCCGTGATGCCAGCGCGCGTTCGACACTTGCGGAAACCGCCGCCACATCGAATTGTTGGAGATCAGCGGCCGCCCATCGAGCGCGTCGGCGAACACCTTCTGGCACAGCGCGCGGGAGTCCGTGTCATCCATCTTCTCGAAGCCGGCGCCGACGAAGGTCGCCGCGTCGACCTCGACGATGAAGGTGCTGCGGCCCGGTGCGTAGCGATAATGATGCGCGGTGAAATTGCCGATTGGCGTGTGGCGGAACGTCTGCGTCAAGGTGTCGAACACCTTGCTGGTGCCGAACCAGGCGAAGCGGTTGGCGAGATAGCCGACGTTCGCGCCGAACTCCTCGGCGAAGGTGTGCCGCACCAGCGAATTGACGCCGTCGGCGCCGACGATCAGATCGGCCGCGCCCAGGTCGTCGAGCGATTTCACCACGCGGCCGAACTGCGGCTCGATGCCGACGGACTGCACCCGCGCCTGCAGCAATTGCAGCAGCTTCCGCCGCCCGATGGCGGCAAAGCCGACGCCGTCGATAACGATGCGCTCGTTCTTGTGAACCAGCGTGATGTCATTCCAGGATTCCATCTGCGGCGCGATGGCAGCGTACGTTTCCGGATCGTCCTCACGCAGGAATTCCAGCGCGCGGTCGGAGAACACGACGCCGAAACCGAAGGTGGCGTCGGCCTGGTTCTGCTCGATCAGCACGACGTCGGCGTCGGGCCGGCGGCGCTTGATCAGATAGGACAGATAAAGGCCGGCGGGGCCGGCGCCGAGAATGGCAATGCGCATGGTCCGCTTGTACCGCACTGCCCGTCCGCCGTGCTAGCATCGGACCCAGCCATCAACCGAGAAACCAGGCCATGCTCAACACCTCATTCGCCCTCACACTTCACCTTCTCGGCGCCGTGGTCTGGGTCGGCGGCATGTTCGCGGCCTATCTCTGCCTGCGCCCAGCGGCCGGCGCGCTCGAAGCTCCGCAGCGCCTGCAATTGTGGCGCGGCTTCTTCGCCAAGTTCTTCATCTGGGTATGGGTGTCGATCGTGCTGCTGCTCGGCAGCGGCTACTGGATGCTGATCTCGACCTTCGGCGGTTTCAAGGGCGCGCCGCTTTACATCAATCTTATGCAGGCCTTCGGCCTGATCATGGTCGCGCTGTTCGCCTGGCTATTTCACGGCCCGTGGCTGAAATTCAAACGCGCCGTCGACGCCAAGGACTGGCCGGCGGCGGCCGGGCACATTGGGCTGATCGCCAAGATCATTCAGATCAATTTGCCGCTCGGCCTGATCGTGGTCGTGATCGGCGGCACCGGCCGGTTTTGGGGCTGATCAAATCGTCTGGTTATATGCGCCGACTTCCGGGTGGGTGCGCAGCACGGCGTCGACCGACTTGAACATCTCGCGCATGCGCGCTTCCGACGCCGGGCTTTCGACCACCACCACCAGCTCCGGCTTGTTCGATGAGGCGCGCACCAGGCCCCAGGTGCCGTCCTCGACGGTGACACGCACGCCGTTGACCGTCACCAGATCGCGGATCGGCTGGCCGTCGAATTTCTCGCCCTTGGCCTTCATGGCCTCGAAGTGCTTCACCACCTGATCGACTATGCCGTATTTCACCTCGTCGTCGCAGTGCGGCGCCATGGTCGGCGAGCCCCAGGTTTTGGGCAACGCCTTGCGCAGATCGGCCATCGACTTTCCGGGATTGCGATCGAGCATGTCGCAGACCGCGAGGCCGAAAATCATTCCGTCGTCATAGCCGCGGCCGAACGGCTTGTTGAAGAAGAAATGCCCGGACTTTTCGAAACCCGCCACGGCGCCCAGCTCGTTGACGCGGCGCTTGATGTAGGAGTGCCCGGTCTTCCAGTAGTCGACCTTGACGCCGTTGGCCTTGAGCACCGGATCGGTCAGGAACAGGCCGGTCGACTTCACGTCGACGACGAAGGTCGAATTCTTGTGGATGCTCGACATGTCGCGCGCCAGCATGACGCCGACTTTGTCGGCGAAAATTTCCTCGCCTTCATTGTCGACCACGCCGCAGCGGTCGCCGTCGCCGTCGAAGCCGAGCGCGACGTCGGCTTTGTGAAACATGACCGCGTCACGCATGGCGTGCAGCATCTTCATGTCTTCGGTGTTGGGATTGTAGCGCGGGAAACTGTGATCGAGATTGCAATCGAGCGGCACCACTTCGCAGCCGATCGCCTCCAGCACGCGCGGCGCGAAGGCGCCGGCCGTGCCGTTGCCGCAGGCGGCGACGACTTTCAGCTTGCGCTTGAGTTTGGGCCGCTTCGCGGTCAGGTCGGCGAGATAGCGGTCGGGGAAATTCTGGACGAAGACATATTCGCCGCCGCCCTTGAGATCGAAGGACGAACTCAGCACGATTTCCTTCAGCCGCTTCATTTCCACCGGCCCGAACGTCAGCGGGCGGTTGGCGCCCATCTTGACCCCGGTCCAGCCATTGTCGTTGTGCGAGGCGGTCACCATCGCGACGCAAGGCACGTCGAGTTCGAACTGCGCGAAGTACGCCATCGGCGTGATGCAGAGCCCGATGTCGTGCACCTTGCAGCCCGAGGCCAGCAGACCGGAAATCAGCGCCATCTTCACCGAGGCCGAGTAGCTGCGGAAATCGTGGCCCGTGACGATCTCCTGCTTGACGCCCATTTCCTTGATGAGCGTGCCGAGCCCCATGCCCAGCGCCTGCAGGCCCATCAGGTTGATTTCTTTTTCCAAAAGCCAGCGCGCGTCGTATTCGCGGAAGCCGGTCGGCTTCACCAGCGGCGAAGATTCGTACTCATAAGTATTGGGGGTCAGCGCGGATTTCGGCTTCGGAAACATCAGGGCCTCAAAAAAAATAGACGGGTTGAAACTGCATAGCCTAACGCCCGAGAGGCGCAAGCGATCCGTCAAATAGTCACGAGAATGTGGCTGCTTATTGCTCAAGCATTGCGCGCAAGACTACGTCCCGCGGGGTTTGGCGCGGCGGGTGGGGGCGGCGTTGGCCGGATCGTCGGGCCAGGGATGGCGCGGATAGCGGCCGCGCAGGTCGGTCCTCACGTCGGCATAGCTGCCGCGCCAGAAGCCCGGCAGATCGCGGGTGATCTGCACCGGTTTATGACCGGGAGATAACAACTCGATCACCAGCGGCACGCGCCCCCCCGCAATCGCCGGATGTTGCCCAAGCCCGAACAATTCCTGCACGCGAATCGACACCGTCGGGCCCTGCTCGGCCTCGTAGTCGATCGGCACCGAGGAGCCGGTCGGTGCTGTGAAGTGCGTCGGCGCTTCGGCATCGAGCCGGCGGCGCAGATTCCACGGCACCAGCGCGGTCATCGCTTCGGACAAAGCCTCGGCGGAAATGTCGCTGCGCGCGGTCTTGTCGGTGAGCAGCGGCTCCAGCCATTCGGCGGCGGTGCGCGCCAGGCCGGCATCGGAGAGATCGGGCCACTCCTCACCTTCCGCCTTGCGCAGGAATTCGACGCGGGTGCGGAACTGCAGCGCCGCTTTGCTCCACGGCAATTTGTCGAGGCCGAGCGACACGATGCCTTGCGCCAGCACTTTCGCAGTGCCGGCGTCGGGCGCGACCTGCTTGACCTGCTCGGCCAGCACCAGCGCGCCGAGCCTGCGGCTGCGCCGGGCGCGCAAGGACGCAGAGGCTGCATCAAAGGTCACGGCGTCGCGATCTTCGATCTTGCCGGCAAAGCGCGCCTCGATCTCGGCGAGCGTGATCGGCGCCGCCAACACGATGCGGCTCGATGCCGCCGCACCGGTGAGTTCGGCGACCGTCAGGAATGGTTCGCGCGCCAGCGCCGAGGCCGGATCGACATTGCCGCCACGTCCGCTGGCGAGCAGGAACGCGCCGCCTCCGCCGCCGCGGTTCTTGGCGATGCGGTCGGGATAGGCCAGCGCCAGCAACGAGCCGGGCGATGCGTCGCCGTCGTTACTTCGCCGCTCCAATGTATCGACCCACCGCTTCACCATGCCCCTCGCCTCGTCACTCCGTTTCGAGCGGTCGCGACGGAATTGATCGAGACGATGCCGCAGATCGACATCATCCCCACCCAAGCCCCGTTCGGTCAGCACCGCGGCGATCAAGGCAGCCTGCTCGCCCGCCCCCTCCGCTCCGGCGTCGACCACCATGCGCGCCAGACGCGGCGGCAATGGCAGAGCGCGCAGCTTGCGGCCCTCGTCGGTAATACGGCCCGCGGCGTCGATGGCGCCGAGTTCAACGAGCAACGCCTTCGCCTCGTTGAGCGCGGCCGAGGGCGGCGGATCGAGGAACGCGAGCTTGCCGGGATCGGCGGCGCCCCATTGCGCCAGATCGAGCACGAAGGACGACAGATCGGCTGACAGGATTTCCGGCCGCGTATAGGCTTCCAGCGAACCGGTCTGCGGCTCGTCCCATAGCCGGTAGCAGACGCCGGGCTCGGTGCGTCCGGCGCGGCCACGGCGCTGATCGGCGGCGGCGCGTGAAACCCGCACCGTTTCAAGCCGCGTCAGGCCGACGTCCGGCTCGTAGCGCGGCACGCGCGACAGGCCTGAGTCGATCACCACGCGCACGCCTTCGATGGTCAGCGAGGTTTCGGCAATCGACGTCGCCAGCACGACCTTGCGCCGGCCTTTGGGCGCCGGCGAAATCGCGCGATCCTGCTCGCGCGCGTCGAGTGCGCCAAACAGTGTCACGACATCGACACTTGGATCGCCGACTCGCTCATCGAGCAGCGTCTCGGTGCGGCGGATCTCGGCGGCGCCCGGCAAAAACACCAGCAGCGAACCGGTGTCGGCGCGCAGAGCGCGCAGCACCGCATCCGCCACCGGGCGTTCGATGCGCTCGCGCGGGTCGCGACCGAGATAGCGCGTGTCGACCGAGAACGCGCGGCCTTCGCTCTCCACGACCGGACAATCGCCGAGCAGCGCCGCCACACGGGCGCCGTCGAGCGTCGCCGACATCACCAAGATTTTCAGATCCTCGCGCAACGCCAATTGCACGTCGCGCGCCAGGGCCAGACCGAGATCGGCATCCAAAGACCGTTCATGAAATTCGTCGAACAGCACCGCGGCAATGCCCTCGAGCGACGGATCGTCGAGGATCAGCCGCGTGAATACACCCTCGGTGATGACTTCGATGCGCGTGCTTTTGGACACCTTGGAGCCGAAGCGCACGCGCAAGCCGACGGTGCCGCCGACCTGCTCGCCGAGGGTCGATGCCATGCGAGCGGCGGCGGCACGCGCCGCCAGCCTTCGCGGCTCCAGCACCAGAATCTTCTTACCCGCCGCCCAAGCCTCATCGAGCAGCACCAGCGGCACGCGCGTGGTCTTGCCGGCGCCGGGCGGCGCCACCAGCACCGCGGCGTTGCTGGCCTGCAACGCCGCCGTCAGACGCCCGAGCGCGTCATCGATGGGAAGCCGGTCAGGAAATTGGCGCATCGACGCGCGCCCGCCCGATGCTCTCATAGGCAAAGCCGTGGCGGGCGATTTCCTCGTGCCGGTAGATGTTGCGCAAGTCGACCAGCACGGCGCGCTTCATCAGCGTCTTCAGTCGCTTGAAATCCAGCGCGCGGAATTGCTCCCACTCGGTGACGATCACCAGCGCGGAGGCGCCCTCGGCGCAGGAATAGGCGTCGTCGCAGAAGGTAACGTTCGTCATCATCGGCTTGGCCTGCTCCATGCCGATCGGATCGAAGGCGCGCACTGTGGCGCCCATGTCCTGCAGCGCGGTCACCAGCGGCAGCGACGGCGAATCGCGCATGTCGTCGGTGTTGGGCTTGAAGGTCAGGCCCAGCACGGCAATTGTCTGGCCGCGAATATCGCCGCCGAGCGCGGCCGACACCTTGCGCGCCATCGCGCGCTTGCGGGCGTCGTTGACGGCGGCGACCGCCTCGACGATGCGCAGCGGCGCTTCGTAATCCTGGCCGGTCTTGATCAGCGCCAGCGTGTCCTTGGGAAAACACGAGCCGCCATAGCCGGGGCCCGCGTGCAGGAATTTCGAGCCGATGCGGTTGTCGAGGCCGATGCCGCGCGCGATCTCCTGCACGTCGGCGCCGACTTTCTCCGCCAGGTCGGCGATCTCGTTGATGAAGGTGATCTTGGTAGCGAGAAACGCGTTGGCGGCATATTTGATCAACTCGGCGGTGCGCCGCCCGGTGAACAATATCGGCGAACGGTTGAGATAAAGCGGCCGATAGATTTCGGTCATCACCTCGCGGGCGCGCGGGTCGTCGGTGCCGACCACGATGCGGTCGGGATGCTTGAAGTCCTGGATCGCCGCGCCCTCGCGTAGAAATTCAGGATTGGACACCACGGCGCACTGCGGCTGCGCATGCGTCTCGCGGATGATGCGCTCGACCTCGTCGCCGGTGCCGACCGGCACGGTCGACTTGGTAATCACCACCGTGAAGCCGTCGAGCGCGGCGGCGATCTCGCGCGTGGCCTCGTAGACGAAACTGAGATCGGCATGACCATCGCCGCGGCGCGATGGCGTACCGACCGCGATGAATACCGCGTCGGCGCCTTTGACGCCCTTCGGCAAATCGGTGGTGAACTTGAGCCGCCCGGCGCGAACGTTGTTGGCGACCAACTCGGCCAATCCCGGCTCGTAGATCGGCATCTCGCCGCGTTCGAGCGCGTCGATCTTCTTCTTGTCCTTGTCGACGCAGGTCACGTCGTGGCCGAAGTCGGCAAAACAGGCCCCGGAAACCAGGCCGACATAACCGGTACCGATCATGGTCACGCGCATATCTCGGGTCCGTCTTAATCGCGCAAATCGGGGCGCAAATCAGGGGATGGCATAGCAGAGCCGGTTCCGAGTGGCGAGACGCCCGCTCCGTCACAAAACCTGCACGCGGCGTGAGAAACCGGCATCCACAGGCCGCGAACATGCATTGATTCAAGCGCCGTGACGGCCCACATTCGTCAGCATGCCAGCATCCGCAAAAGCCAAAACCCCCGCCATTTCGAACCCCGCCGCGCGCCCGCTGAAGAAGGGCGACCACCTGTTCCTGGTGGACGGCTCGGGTTACATCTTCCGCGCCTATCACGCGCTGCCGCCGCTGACCCGCAAGTCGGACGGCCTGCAGGTCAATGCGGTGCTCGGCTTCTGCAACATGCTGTGGAAGCTGCTGGCCGACATGCCGAAGAACGACAAGCCGACCCATCTGGCGGTGATCTTCGACAAATCGGAAAAGACCTTCCGCACTGAAATGTATCCCGAGTACAAGGCGCACAGGCCGGACTTGCCTGAAGACCTGCGTCCGCAGTTCCCGCTGATCCGCGACGCCGTGCGCGCGTTTGAAATTCCGTGCCTGGAGCAGGCCGGCTTCGAAGCCGACGACCTGATCGCGACCTATGCCCGGCTCGCCATCGAGGCCAAGGCGACCACCACCATCGTCTCGTCCGACAAGGACCTGATGCAACTCGTCGGCAATGGCGTCACGATGTACGACACCATGAAGGACAAGCGCATCGGCGCCGCCGAAGTGATGGAGAAATTCGGCGTCGGTCCCGACAAGGTGATCGAGGTGCAGGCGCTGATCGGCGATTCATCCGACAACGTGCCGGGCGTGCCCGGCATCGGCGTCAAGACGGCGGCGCAGTTGATCGGCGAATATGGCGATCTGGAAACGTTGCTCAAGCGCGCCGGCGAGATCAAGCAGGACAAACGCCGCCAGACGCTGATCGACAATGCCGAACTGGCGCGCATCTCCAAGCGGCTGGTCACGCTCGACCAGAACGTCCCCTTAGACGTAGAAGTCGATCAACTCGCGGTGCATGAGCCGGACTACAAGAACCTGATCGCCTTCCTGAAGGCGATGGAATTTTCCACCATCACCCGCCGCGTCGCCGAGAAGAGCGGCATCGACGCTTCGGCGGTGGAAGCGGACGGCAAGCTGACCTCGGCGCCGAAGCCCGCCGCACCTGCCGCCAAAGCGCCCGCCGCGGGCGGCGATCTTTTCGGTCCCGCACCGACGCCGGCCCCTGTCGTCCGCGACGGCCCGGCCAATGACGCCGCCCTCACCCCGATCTCGCTCGCCGCCGTGCGCGCCGAGAAAGCGTGCAACACCAAGATCGACCGCTCAAAATACGAATGCGTGCGCACGCTCGACCGGCTCAAAGCCTGGATCGCGCGCGCTTACGACGTCGGCGTGATCGCAGTCGACACCGAGACCACCAGCCTCGATCCGATGCAGGCGCATCTCTGCGGCTTCTCGCTCGCGGTCGGGCCGGACGAAGCTTGCTACGTGCCGATCGGGCACCGCGAAGGCGGCTCGCAGAACGGCGGCGACCTGTTCGCGCCGGAATCCAAACTCTGCGCCGACCAGATTCCGGAAGAAGCCGCGCTGAAGGCGATCAAGGCGATGCTCGAGGACAAAAGCATCCTCAAGGTCGCGCAGAACATGAAATACGACTGGCTGGTGTTCGCGCAACATGGAATCAAGGTTGGCGGCATCGAGATCGAAGGCTACGACGACACCATGCTGATTTCCTACGTGCTCGACGCCGGCAAAGGCGGCCACGGCATGGACGATCTATCCAAGCGCTGGCTCAACCACGACACCATTCATTTCCAGCACGTCGCCGGTTCCGGCAAGTCGCAGGTCAGTTTCGATTGTGTGTCGATCGAGAAGGCGACCGAATATGCCGCCGAGGACGCCGACGTGACGCTGCGGCTGTGGTCGGCGCTCAAGAGCCGCATGGCGGCCGAGCACGTCACCGCCGTCTACGAAACGCTGGAGCGCGCGATGCCGGCGGTGCTGGCGCGCATGGAGCGGCGCGGCATTTCCATCGACCGCCAGGTTTTGTCGCGGCTGTCCGGCGAATTCGCGCAGAAACAAGCCGGGCTCGAAGAAGAAATCAAGGTGCTGGCCGGCGAGCCGCTCAATCCCGGCTCGCCCAAGCAACTCGGCGACATTCTATTCGGCAAGATGGGCCTGCCCGGCGGCACCAAGACCAAGACCGGACAATGGTCGACCGGCGCGCGCGAGTTGGAAGAACTCGCCGAGCAAGGCCATCAATTGCCGCGCAAGATTCTCGACTGGCGGCAGGTGTCGAAGCTGCGCTCGACTTACACCGAGGCGCTGCCGAACTACGTCAACCCGACGACGCATCGCGTCCACACGAGCTACGCGCTGGCCGCGACATCGACCGGCCGCCTGTCGTCG
>JANMSZ010000102.1:0-1540 GCA_031389925.1 Hyphomicrobiales bacterium
AACTGCCGGTGCCGGGGACACCTTGCGTACCAATCACCGCCCCGCCGCCGTTGCCGCCGCGGGCTTCTTGCAGAAGCGTGAGCGAGCCGCTGGTTGAACCGCTCACGGCGTTATTCAGCGCGGAGCTCGCGCCATTGCCACCAATGCCGCCGGTTCCGCCACCCGAGCCGCCGGCACCGCCGAATTGCTTTGCCTGGATGTTGACCGAGCCTCCACCGGTGGAACTTCCGGAGACGACTCCGAGCGTCGCCGTGCCACCGTCTGATCCGTTCTGCCCAACGCCGAGTGCACCATTGCCGCCGCTCCCCCCGGCACCACCGATGCCGCCCGTTGCTGTCGCGAGGGTGATCACGGAACTTGCCGAGGTGTTCGACGCTGTAGCGCTGGCAGTCGCGTTGCCGGCGATCGCCGATGCGCCGCCCGCGCCAGGCGTGCCGCCATCACCGCCGCCGCCACCAGCGCCGCCATTGCCGCCGAGGGCCGTCGCGTTCGAAAAGGCGCTAGCGGCTCCCACACTGGTGGTCGCGGTTGCCGTCGCGTTACCGCCCGCAGCGCCGTTAGCTCCGTTGCCCCCCGCGCTGCCGCCGTTGCCCTGTCCGCCACTGCCGCCCCGTCCACCAACCCCACCAGTGGCCGAGGCCGTGTTGCTCGTGTCGCCGGGCGTGACGGTAGTGGCGCTGGCCGCACCGCCCGTCGTGCCGTTAGTGCCGTTCTGTCCCGGATTGCCGCCGAGGCCACCGTTGCCATCCACGCCGGCAAGCCCGAAGTTGCTCACCGTCCCCGCGTTCGTTAAAGCAGCAGGGGAGAAGGCAAGGACTATTAACAATTCAAGAACAACATTTTGCGTTTTCATGGTGGCGCTTTCATTTGTCGGGCTCGGATGCGGTGGCGGGCTCGTGAAGGACCTGTTCGGCTTGTTCCAATCGGCCAGCGTCCCGCAGGTTCGCTGCCCACAATCGCTGTAAGTCGCTTAGTTGTACCCGGATTGCTGGGTCAGCCAAAACGTGCGTTGGCGCATGGTCGTGGAACTTCTGGCAACGGCGGTAGAGTTCGTCTGCCTCGCTTAGTTGCGAATCACCGGACAATTTCAAAATCATTGTCAGCGAGTTCTTAAAGCCCATGATGCGATATACGGTGGGGGCGGCCTCATAGAGGCCCCAATACAAGTCCGCGGACTTGCGCGCGGCGGCCTTGGCTTCTGCCAATTTCCCACCGGCCGCATCAAGCTCACTGAGCAAAAGATTCATCTGCGCTAATTGGTCCTTCCATCTCACATCGTCGGGTTTGTCGAGCAGGAGCGGCTCGAGCAGCTCTCGCTCGTGGCCGAGGATGTCCAATGCTTTGTTCTCCTCGCCACGCTGCTGTGAAACTAATGCGAGCGACTGCAAACTTTGGGCGAGCAAGTATTTGCGGGTCAGGTTTTCTGGTTGCTCGTTCGAGAGACGTTCCAGCAGGTCGATCTCGCGGCCGAGCATTTCGCTGGCGATTTCGCTGTCTCCTAGCTCCGCAGCGACGCGCGCCAACCAGTGCCAAGATAATG
>JANMSZ010000158.1:0-7604 GCA_031389925.1 Hyphomicrobiales bacterium
GGGGGGCTGCCTTGAATGGCTGCACGGGTGGCGGCGAAGGCGGCGAAAGCCTCCGGATCGGGGGAGTGAAGAGCTCTCCGCTGCGCACACGGAAGTTACGGTCCCGGGGACACAAAGACGCCGCTGATGGAGCGCCGAGAGGCGCCCGCGTTCTCGCGAGGGAACGCGGCAAGACGGAAAGACTGGTGCGCCACTCGGTGCTCCATCCCCTCGATCTTTCGAGGGGAAAAGAAGAGGCCCCGCAAATGGGGCACGAGGTTACGGCGTACCCGGCGCCGCAAAGAATACGGGCGATGGCGCGCGTCTGCACCTTCCCCCTGCCGCAAAATCGTCGTCCCATTGCACAAGTGATTCGTTTCGCCGGAGAGTTCGAATGGCCTGGTTCCGTAACCACTATGTCTGCACTGCCTGCGAGGGCCACTGGGTCGCCGAGCACGTCGAGGTGCTGGACGAGCATTGCCCGCATTGCCGCGCCTATGACGTGACGCCGTACCGCAGCGACGACCTCGCCGTCATCGCGCTGAAAACGGTCGCGGTGAAGATGCGCCGGGCCGGTAATCCCATGGCCAGCCGCCGCGGCGCGGCGCGGGCTGTCGGAGCGCGCTAGCGAAGTCTCGGAAATGTCATTGGCGGCGCGCAAAAAGCGTTGATATAGAGCGTCCGAAATCACCCATCGCTTTTCGACCGGATCCACGACGATGACAGCTTCCCGCCCTCATTTCGGACCTTTGCGCCTGGCGCTGATCGTAGCCGCCGCCGGTCTGCTGGCCGGCTGCGAGACCGACGGCAACACGCCGGGTCCGCTCGCTTCGCTGACGGCGTCGTCCAAGCCGGCCGAACCTGCGGCGCCGCCCGAGCCGCCCGAGCCGCCGATGACGCGATCGCGCGCCGCCGAACAATGCTGGATGAGCACGGAAAAAGGCAGCGCCGGCGTCAATATCGACAAGCGCGCCGACACCGTCACCAAATGCATCGACGATAAAATGAAGACGGCGGCGGCAGCGCCGAAGCGCTAAATTCTTGTCATTCCGGGGCGCGCGCAAGCACGCGAACCCGGAATCCAGGACCGAACAACGACTCTCTGGATTCCGGGTCCGGCGCTTACGCGCCGTCCCGGAATGACTCAGAAATCACTTCACCTCACTCACGCTGCACAGCGGATTGGCCGACTGGCACTTGGTGCGCGCTTCCTTGCGGCTGCCAGTTTCGGTGCAGGTCGAATGCACGAGCGGGATCAGCGCCGGACAAGCGACAGCAAATTGTGTGCCGGTCGCGTTGCGCCAGGCGCGCTTGACCTTGCGCTTCACCTTCTCGGTTGTGGTCTCTTTCTTCTTGATCTCGACCTGCGCCAGAACGATCGGCGTTTTCGCTTCGGTGGCACCCGCAGCCAAGGCCGAATTGGCGGTCGCACTCATCGCCAGCAGGCAAACGCCCGCGGCGGCCATCGTCCCATAACGCATGTCCCAGCTCCCTGAAGGCCGGCCGCCTCGGTCGATCCGAAGCCCGCGACCCGCCTGCCAACGGCGCATGGAACCGAAGGTTCCACAGGGCAAAGTCGGCTCCCTCTTGCGGATCACGCTGCGCCGTATCAGCATCCCGCCGTTGGCAACCAAGAGGAGGCAGTCGTGGCTAAGGGTCAGACGCGCACGGTCAAGGAAAAGAAAAAACCGAAGGCCGACAAGGACAAGCCGAAGCAGATGTCCGCCTACAAGGCGTCGCAGATGTCGGGCACCAGCACCGCTTCGGGCAAGAAGTAGCTCGCACGTCGCATTGCGTTTTCTGCGACGGCGGATATTGCGCCGCCTTTTCGCCATGAACCTTTCCGCCGCCCCGCCCGACAAACGGGTGTCGTTGGAGGGGTGGCGCCATGTTGAAACGCTTTTTGCTCGCGTTTGCCTATTTTGTCGGCCTGATCGTGCCGGGCGCCTTCGCGCTGGCCTTGCTGGCGGCGCCGTCAAGCCCTGCCGCGCCGATCGATCCGCCGGGCTGCGAACGAAATCTGGCGGCGGCGACGGCGAGCGTGGCCAGCCTGCAGGCCCGCGTGAAAAGCCTCAAAGCCGGCCCGGAAATCTGCACCGCCACGCGGCTCTATTTCCTCGAATTGACCAAGGCGCGCGCGGTCACGGCGCTGTGCAAGACCGGCCTCGATCGCGACCGCGAGCTCGGCCGCCTCGACGCTGACGTCGAGCACACAAATGAGGCAATCGCGGCGCGCTGCAGTTAATTCGAAGGTCGGAGGCGCGGCCTTCACACCTTTGCCCAAGTTTGCACAAAGTTCCATGAGATGAAGGCAACCGATGCTTAACCGGTTCGTGCCGAAATCAGCGCACGGCTTCCGGTCATGACATCGCGGGGAGTTTTTCGGGATGCGGTTGGTTTCGATCCATCGTCTTGGATTGATCGTCGCTTTGGCGGCGGCGCCCACTGTCGCGCTGGCGCAAAACGGCCAAAATGGCCAAAATGGAATTGTGCCGAACGCGGCCTATGCCGTCGCATCGCCGCCGTCGGACCCGATGGATTCGTCGACCGCCGATGCCGAACTCACGCCCGAGGAATCCGACGCGATCAGCAAAGCGCTGTCCGGCGATCTGTTGGGTCTCAACACCACGCCCATCAAGCCGTTGCGTCTGCCGAGCCTGGCCGCGCCGAAAGGGCTCGACACCAGCCGCACCGACAAAAACAGCTCGACGACGATGGTGCTGAAGCAGCCGCTGCCGATCGATTGGGACGCCAAAGTCGGCGCCGATCTCGGCCTGCGCGCGGCGCCGTCTCTGATCTACAGCCCCGATCCCTGGAAGGCGGGCTCGGCCAACGATCGTGGCTCCGGCGCGGCCTGGGCGTCCGTCGGCGTGGTGCCCAGTCTCGCGACGGTCGATGCGCGCGTCGATCCGGGCAACGACCAGGGCCGCGTCGGCACCACCTTCAAGCATTCGATGCCGGTCGGCAGCCGGTTCTTGGTGACGCTACAGAACAGTTATTCGGTGACGGAGACGTTCAGCGCGTCGTCGCCGGCGTCGTCGGACATTCCGATGGTGACGCTGCCGGCGACCGGTGTCGCCCCGCCCCAGGTCTGGGGCAGCGAGAAGGCCGCCAAATTCGACATTCTGTCGACCGGCACCAGCTTCGGCGCCAAGGTCGCCAATAACAGCACCGACCCGGTGACCCATAACCAGTTCAGCGCCGAGCAAAAAATCTACGGCCCGCTCAACGTCACCACCGCGGTGACGGATGTCGGCCAGACCAGCGTCAACAAGAGCATCACCGCCCGATTCAAGCTGAATTGGTAGAATTTTGGCGTTGAATTGATAACCGTGCCGGGCTTTTCGCCCGCCAGGCGCTGTCCCCAGGCCCTTAAAGTCGCCCCCGCCCTGCCCCACCATCGCCCAAGTCGCATGCGGCAATGGTTCCGGGGATGAGGGAGCGTTCGCGCAACGCCATTGCGCCTGTGTAGGAGTGACTCATGACGGCGATCAGAGAGCGGCTTGGTGCGGACAAGCTCGGCACCGACAAGAGCGGTCCGGAGAAATTCGCCCCGGCGGATCGACGGGCTGCCCCGGAAAAGCTGAGCGACATTGACCAGGCGGCGGCGAATGCGTTCGAAGGCGAGATCCGTGAATTTGTCCGCCGCGACGTTTCGTTCCTGCGCAAGCCGCGCAATGAGGGTGACCCGGCGGCGGTCGATCCGGTCACCGAAAATCTGAACTCGTTGATCCGCCGTGTGTCAGGAGCATCAATGGAAGAAATCGATCGCGTCATCCTCGAACTGCAAGGCATCCGCGACATGCTGAAGGCGGAAGGCGACCGTGTCGGCCGCGAAATCGCCGGCTATGCCAGTCTGAGCCACGCGTCGATGACGGCGATGAAGGTGATCGGCGACAGCCTTGAGCAATGGAAGAGCGTGCCGAACAAACCGCCGCACCGCACCGCGGGCTGATTGTTCAACGCAAAACACCATCGCCGGGCAATCCGGCGATGGTGTTGCACCTGAAGTCGGAACTCGACTTAAGACGCGATCTCGTCGACGACCGTACGGGTCGATGGGATGACCAGCAGCACCTTGTTCTTGCCCTTCACGTAAGCCAGCTTGTTCAAGGCTTCGATACCGCTGACGCTGGCGGGAAGCGGATGCATCCCATTCAATGCCTGATCGGTCGACAGTTCGCCGGCGGGCATCAGCGCGTCGGCATCGGCCGCGGGCTGCGCTGGGTCCGCCATGACGGCCTTGTAGATCTGCTGACGTTCTTCGTCCGTCAGGCGTAACGGCAAGGCCATGATCGGCAAGCGGTCGAGCACATCGTTCCGCTCGGAGAACTTGGCCGGCATCGTCTGCCCCGTCGCACCAAAGGGGCCGGGTTTGGAAGCCGCGGTCTCGCCGGGACGTGCGCCCATGGTCTCGCGGGCAGACGTGTCATTGCCGCCGGCCGACGGCTGTGCCAGCTCCGCTCCGAGCGACGGATTGGGATCGTCAAATTTCCTGATCGCCGCGAGCGCCTCGGCGTGGGTCGGAATCTTCCGGACGTTGATCGAACTCGAGGCCGTGGCTTTAGTCTCACCTTGATTGATCTGACCGGTATCCGGGTTGAAACCCGGATTGGTCTTGAGCGTGTCTTGGGTGGTCTTGATGTCTTCGGCGCGAAGTGGCGCGGCGGCGAGTACGGCGGCAAGCGCAGTCGCCAGCATCAGGGGGTGCAACTTCTTCATGGGAAGCCTCCTCGGCTGACGGATCAACGGCCGAGGCGAAGCAAAGTTGCATTAATTCAGCGTAACAGACCTCAGCGGCCGGCCGAGGGCAGGTTGACTGTGGGCGCGCTCTCAAGGTGCAGGCGTCCGCTCAAATGGTCGCTGACCACGAAAGTGCCGATCATCATCACCATCATGGTGGCGGCGCCGAGCATCAGGCCGATCGTGTTGAGAGATTTAGTATCGGCCATAGCCGCTCCAATCAATTTTTCAGAAATGCGCAATTTTTTTAAATGCGCTGGTTAGCGAGGATCAAACGCCCCAATGCCGAACGAGTTCCCTGGCAGGCGGAAATGCCTGGCGGCTCGTTCGAGGGGCGGTGGCGGGTAAGACTTTAGTTGGCGGCGACGGCCTTAGCGGGCTTCACGGCCTTGCGCGGCAGCGGATAGTCGGCGCTCTCATACAGTTGGCGGATACCGTTGCCATCGAAGCGTTTTTCTTCGACTTCGAGATAGGCGCCGAGCAGGAGTTCGGGCGGCAATTCCTCAATCGCAAAACGGATCGCTTCGGCCGCCGTCGGAAAACGTTTGTATCCGATGGGACGACGCGATTTGCGGCTGCGGCTGGGAAACAATTCCGAAGGGGCACGGTAGTTGATCATCGACATAACTCAAAGCTCCTGAGAGCCTAATATGCCCCTTAAAGCGCCGGAAATCCAGCGTCCGAGCGCTGCCGCATGTCAGCCCCGCCGGAGCAAGGTAAATGCCGCATTGGTCGAAATACGCGAAGCGGCCCGGCGCTAAACAACACCGGGCCGCTTAATCGCTGTCACATCGACGTTAGTCGGCGAGTTCGCCAACCACTTCGCTGGTTGCAGGGTCGACCAGCACAACGCGGTTATTCACCATCATATACTTGTAGCTACGGACGGACGGCACTTCGACGCCGACGGTCTCGGGCATTTCGTAAAGTTGAGCCGTTTGAGGCACCCGCATACCGACGCGATAGCTGACGGTCGGCTGCGCCGGCGCCACGCGGCGCTCGACGATGGTGCGGTAGACGGTCTGACGCTGCACCGGCGTGAGCTGCAGCGGCTGTGTGGTGGTGACAACCGTCTCGGTCTGCATCGGCTCACGGGTAATCACCGTGGTCTGTGCATTCGCCGCCGTCACGCCCGCGATCAGCGTGGCGACCGTGGCCGCGCAGATCGAAGCTTGGCGAAAATGTGTCATGAGTTCTCCTCCTGAATTACTTCACAAGGGAGGAAACGCCGGCGCGGAGGATGCGTTCCTCGCCAGTTTAGCAAGAATAGGTCCACGATTTGAATCGCTTAGCGCACTTCGGACTCCTTTCGTTCTAGGCGCGGCCGACGTGACTCGGACTCCGCCGACGCCCGGCATATGCGCGCGCGATTCAAGTTTTGCGTGCGGCGCGACTCCGCTCTTGGTACCAACGATGCAGAATTGATTCGCGGGGCCGTAAATGATTCTCGAAGCGATGGTTGGCTTGTCGCTTGTGTTGAATGTCTCGCTTGCTACCGAAAATCCCACCGCCCCCGATCCGAGCCCGTGGCTGCACCTATCCGTGCGCCAGAAGGACGCCGCGCTGCTGCCGCTGGTGCGCACCGCGACCGATTGCATCCTGCACGCGGTCGCCGGCGATCCCCGCTACAACCCCGGCCTGCGGCCCGGCGAGATCAACGATCTGATCGTGGACTCGATTGGCGCCTGCGGGCAGCCGGTGCGCGCGATGATGGACGCGCACGACCGCATGTACGGCAAAGGCTCGGGCGAGGCCTTCCTGCTCGGGCCTTATCTGGACGTGCTGCCCTCAGCCGTCGTGACCCAGGTCAAGGTCAAGACGCCGGCGCGTTAGCGAGGGCCGGTCGAAGAACCAACGTGATCGGCAACGTCAGCAGCACGGCGGCGGCAATCACCATGAGCGCCGAGGTCACGCCGACCGCGTCGCCAAGCAAACCATAGAGCGCCGGGGACACCGCGCCCGCCCCGATGGTGCCGGTGTAGAAGATGCCGAAGGCGCGCTGGCGCTTTGCCGGCGTCACCAGATCGGGCACCGAGCCGTAGAGCACCGACGACGTGCCGTTGAGCGCGATGCCGACAATCGGCAACAGCACCAGCGCCGCCTCGAGTGACAGCGGCAGCAGCGCGACGATGCCCACCGCGGTCACCGTTTCGGTCAGCCAGACCGTCGCCACGGTGCCGATGCGGGCGCCAAGCCAGGCGCAGACCAGTTTGCCGGCCGCGCCGCCCGCAAACACCAACGTCAGCGCCAGACCGATGGTCGGCAGGCCGGCGCCTTTCGCCGTCAGCACGAACGGCAGAAAGGTCAGAAACGCCATGCGGGTCGCGCTGTCGA
Organism: Hyphomicrobiales bacterium; assembly: GCA_031389925.1. GTDB lineage: Bacteria > Pseudomonadota > Alphaproteobacteria > Rhizobiales > Xanthobacteraceae > Pseudolabrys. The sequence goes on from JANMSZ010000158.1 coordinate 7,057, forward strand.
TCACGCCGATCGACAGCAGCAGCGGAAATCCGTAAGCACCGATGCGTGAGGCGCCGCGCGCCGCGGTATCTTTCTTGGCTGGCGCGGCAGGTTCGTCGCGATAGCGCGGCATGACGACGAAAATGACGATGGCGGCCAACAGGCCGATGCCGCCGAGCAAGGCTACGGCCTCGCGCCAGGGCATCACCACGAACAGCAGCGACGCCGCCGCCGGGACGCTCATCTTGCCGATGTCGCCCGCAAAATTGTAAGTGCCGAGCGCGGTGCGCGAGCGCGCGCCCGAGAACGCGTGCGCAATCAGCGTCGAGGCTAGCGGATGCTGGGTGCTGGCGCCGAGCCCGGCGATAAACAACGATACCACCAGCCACATCACGCCGTCGCTCAAACCGGCCAGGCAATAGCCAAACCCCGCCAGGGCGGTGCCGAGCGCGAGCACGAGCGGCGCGCCGAAGCGTTCCGCGAGAAAACCGGCTGGAATCTGGAAGCCGGCCAAGGTGCCTGAAAACACCGTCTTCATCAGACCCAAGGCCGCATAGCCGAGCCCGAAT
>JANMSZ010000348.1:0-2120 GCA_031389925.1 Hyphomicrobiales bacterium
AAGTACCACCGCGTCGACTGTATCGGTACGGTCGAGCAGTTTCGCGACCGCGTGTTCGCCGCGCTCGACAAGAACTGACCGCAGGGGCTCGAATGGATGCCACGCAACGCTTTCTACGCGCAGTCGGGCGGTGTGACAGCGGTGATCAACGCGAGTGCCGCCGGCGTCATCGAAACGGCGCGCAAGCACAAGACGAAGATCGGCAAGGTGTACGCCGGCCGCAACGGCATCATCGGCGCGCTCACCGAGGACCTGATCGACACCAGCCGCGAGCCGGCGGCGGCCATCCGCGCGCTCCTGCATACGCCGGGCGGCGCCTTCGGGTCCTGCCGCTACAAGCTGAAGGGGCCGGAGAAAGGCGGGCACGAGTACGAGCGCCTGCTCGAGGTCTTCAGCGCCCACGACATCGGCTACTTCTTCTACAACGGCGGCAACGACTCGGCCGACACCTGCCTCAAGGTGGCGCGCATGGCTGCCGAGACGGGCTATCCGCTCATCGCCGTGCACGTGCCGAAGACGATCGACAACGACCTGCCGATCACCGACACCTGTCCCGGCTTCGGCTCGGTAGCCAAGTACGTCGCGACCAGCATGCGCGAAGCGGGATTCGACGTGGCCTCGATGGCCTCGACCTCGACCAAGGTGTTCGTGCTCGAGGTGATGGGCCGGCACGCGGGCTGGATCACGGCCGCCGTGGGACTGGCGGCGACGCGCGCGGACGAGGCGCCGCATGTCCTTCTCTTTCCGGAGATCGCCTTCGACGAGGCGGCCTTCCTCGCGAAGGTGGACGCGTGCGTGATACGTCACGGCTACTGTGCCATCGGCGTCTCCGAGGGCCTGCAGGACGGAGCCGGCCATTTCCTCTCCGAGTCCGGCCTCAAGGATGCGTTCGGGCACGCCCAGCTGGGCGGGGTGGCGCCGCTGATCGCGAACCTGGTGAAGGCGAAGCTCGGCTACAAGTACCACTGGGCGGTGGCCGACTACCTGCAGCGTTCCGCGCGCCATATCGCGTCGAAGACCGACCTCGAGCAATCCTATGCCGTGGGCAAGGCTGCGGTGGAACTCGCGGTGAAGGGCGTGTCCGGCGTCATGCCGACGATCGTTCGCGTGAGCGGCCGGCCCTACCGGTGGAAGATCGGCGTGGCACGGCTCGAGGACGTGGCCAACGTCGAGAAGAAGATGCCGCGCGACTACATCACGCCGGACGGCTTCCACATCACGCGCAAGTGCCGCAATTACCTCGAGCCGCTCATCGCCGGCGAAGCCTTCCCGCCCTTCGACAAGGGCCTTCCCAACTACGTGCGGCTGAAGAACCCGGCCGTTCCGAAGAAGATCAGGACCGCCTTCGCCATGTAGCGAAGGCGGCCGCAAACCAGCCAGCAAACCACGTCGCTCAAGGAGAAGTGAGATGTTGAACACAGCAATCATACTGGCGCTCGCCTGCTCTGCAGTCGCGCTGCTCTACGGTGCCTGGACCGCGAAGTGGATCCTCGCGCAGCCGGACGGCAACGACCGCATGCGCGAGATCGCCGCGGCCATCCAGGCCGGCGCCAAGGCCTACTTGAACCGCCAGTACGCGACCATCGGCATGGTGGGCGCCGTGCTCTGCGCGGTGATCTGGTTCCTGCTCGGCACGCGCACCGCGCTCGGCTTCGCGATCGGGGCCATCGCCTCGGGCGCGGCCGGCTACATCGGCATGAACGTGTCGGTGCGCGCCAACGTGCGCACGGCGGAAGCCGCGCGCCGCGGCATCGGCCCGGCCCTCGACATCGCCTTCAAGGGCGGCGCGGTCACCGGCCTCCTGGTGGTGGGCCTGGGCCTCCTCTCGGTCACGGCCTTCTTCATGCTCCTGCAGGGCTCGTCGGGCCACGAGGTGAAGATGAGCGACGTCGTGAAGCCGCTCATCGGCCTCGCCTTCGGCTCCTCCCACATCTCGATCTTCGCGCGACTGGGCGGGGGCATCTTCACCAAGGGCGCCGACGTGGGCGCCGACCTCGTGGGCAAGGTGGAGGCGGGCATTCCCGAGGACGACCCGCGCAACCCTGCGGTGATCGCCGACAACGTGGGCGACAACGTGGGCGACTGCGCCGGCATGGCCGCGGACCTCTTCGAGACCTATG
>JANMSZ010000178.1:0-1801 GCA_031389925.1 Hyphomicrobiales bacterium
TGCTGCTCACGGCCGCGACGGGGCAACGCGCCGAGGCTGTGTCGCCGATCAATCCCGGTGCCGCGTGGGCAGCGAAATACGCCTCGGACGGACTGACGATTGAAGTCAAAGGTGGCCACGGCCATGGTGGCAGCGGTTTCCGTGGCGGCGGAGGTGGTGGCTTTCGTGGCGGCGGGGGCGGCGGCTTCCGGGGTGGCGGCGCGGCTTTTCACGGCGGCGGCTTCCGCGGCGGTGGCGCAGCCATTCATGGTGGTGGTTTCCGCGGTGGCGGCGCCGTATTTCGCGGCGGCGGTTTTCGCGCAGCCCCGGCGTTCCATCGTGGCGCGGGCACCCGTTTTGCCGCGCCGGGAATTGTCCGGCATCATCATGTCGGGCCGCGACGCGCCCACTTCCATCATCGCCACCATATCCGCCCGCGCTACTATGGCTACGCGCCGGCCTACTATCCGCAGCGCTATTATTACCCGCGCCGGTTCTGCAAGGTGGTCTTGACCTATTACGGCCCGCGCAAGATCTGCCGCTATCGCCCGTGGCATCACAAGCATTGGCGCGTTGGCCATCGCTTGCCGGTCTATTGGTAAGCACGCCGGCTGAAAATGATTCAGGCGCCCTGCGCGTGTTCCGCAAAAGTGGATACCGGTTTTGCGAACAGAACACGCGCAATTATTGTTGGGAGCATTTTCTGACGCTAACCGGATTCCACTTAGCGGGAAAATGCTCCTGAGCGCCTGATGTCGGTCTGCCGCAGGCTGTCATGGCCGGCGCTCAATCCCAATCTTTCCAGTTCCAGGCCTTGAGCTTCCACGGCGTGAACGTCTGCACCCGCCACTGCGTCATCCCGTTCGACCGGTGACCGAGCCGCGATTCCTTTTTGGCCTCGGGCGCCACGGCCTGCCGCACCACGCGCCGCCGCACCTGGCGCGTCGCATCGCTGATCAGATCGACGAATTCCGGCTTGTCGGCCACAGCCCGCTCCCTGCGAAGTTCATCTCCGCAAGGAGGCAGTCTGCTCCCGGTTCTTTAACGAGAGGTTTCCCGGAAATGTCGAGGTTGAGAGAAGTGGCGGTTTATCGCCACTCCCTGATATCGACGAAATGCCCGGCGATCGCCGCAGCCGCCGCCATCGCCGGCGACACCAAGTGGGTGCGGCCCTTGAAGCCCTGACGGCCCTCGAAATTGCGGTTCGAGGTCGAGGCGCAGCGCTCTTCGGGGGAGAGCTTGTCGGGGTTCATGGCCAGGCACATCGAGCAGCCCGGCTCGCGCCATTCGAAGCCGGCCTTGATGAAGATCTTGTCGAGGCCCTCGGCTTCCGCCTGCTCCTTCACGATGCCGGAGCCCGGCACGATCATGGCGCTGAGATTGGCGTTGACGGTCTTGCCGTCCACGACTTTCGCCGCTGCGCGCAGATCCTCGATCCGGCCGTTGGTGCAGGAGCCGATGAAGATGCGGTCGAGCTTGATGTCGGTGATCTTGGTGCCGGCAGTCAGGCCCATATATTTCAGCGCGCGATGCTTTGACAGCCGCTTGGCTTCATCGGCGATCTTGTCCGGATCCGGCACGAAGCCTGATATCGACACCACGTCCTCGGGCGAGGTGCCCCAGGTCACGATCGGTGGCAGCTTGGCCGCATCCAGCCGGATCTCGTGATCGAAATGCGCGCCCTCGTCGCTGCGCAGCGTTTCCCAGTAGCGCATCGCGGCGTCCCAGGCTTCGCCCTTCGGCGACATCGGGCGGCCCTTCAGATATTCGAACGCCTTTTCATCCGGCGCGATCAGGCCGGCGCGGGCGCCGCCCTCGATCG
>JANMSZ010000200.1:0-4028 GCA_031389925.1 Hyphomicrobiales bacterium
TGACGAAGGTGGCGTGGGACAAGGGCTGCCAGGTCATGATCGAGGGCCCCGGCCACGTGCCGCTGCACAAGATCAAGATCAACATGGACAAGCAGCTCAAGGAGTGCGGCGAGGCGCCGTTCTACACGCTCGGACCACTGACGACCGACATCGCGCCGGGCTACGACCACATCACCAGCGGCATCGGCGCCGCCATGATCGGCTGGTTCGGCTGCGCCATGCTCTGCTACGTGACGCCGAAGGAGCACCTCGGCCTGCCCAACCGCGACGACGTCAAGGAAGGCGTCATCACCTACAAGATCGCGGCGCATGCGGCCGACCTCGCCAAGGGCCACCCGGCGGCGCAACTGCGCGACGACGCGCTGTCACGCGCGCGCTTCGACTTCCGCTGGCAGGATCAGTTCAACCTCGGCCTCGATCCGGAGACCGCGCGCAGCTATCACGACGAGACGCTGCCGAAGGAAGCGCACAAGGTCGCGCATTTCTGCTCGATGTGCGGGCCGAAGTTCTGCTCGATGAAGATCACGCAGGACGTGCGCGATTACGCGGCGAGCCTCGGCAACAACGAGAAGACCGCGCTGGGGCTTGATGCCACCGCGGAAGCTGGCATGAAAGAAATGTCGGACAAGTTCAACGCCATGGGCCAGCAGGTCTATGTCGACGCCGACAAGGTGCAAGACGGCAAGAAAGCGCCGCACACCACAGCTCTGGATTCCGAAGCCGCGCATGCGGCGAAGAATGCAGGGTTGGTGAAGGAGAGTAATAAGGCGTTTTAGGGCCTGCGGGGCGGGAGGAACCGATGGCAACAGCTTGGACGTGCCCACATTGCAACCAAGCCCAAATGGTGAGCGACGAAAACTCCCAATACAGCGGGAGCGGTCTTTCTATTGGAGAGAATGAGTTTGGTAAATTCGGTTACCAATACGCTGCATTGGCCTGTCTCAATCCCAAGTGCAAAAAAGTCACGCTAAATTTTACTCTCTATAAGAGAGCCCCCGCAGCATTGAATTGGCAGGCCGGGGAGATGATTCATACATGGAGATTGCTTCCGGAATCTTCGGCAAAGCCACAGCCTGAGTTTATTCCGAAACAGTTGCGCGAAGATTATATTGAAGCATGCCGTATCCGTGATCTGAGTCCTAAAGCGAGCGCGACGTTAGCTAGGCGCTGTCTTCAAGGGATGATTCGTCATTTTTGCGGAATCAGCAAAGCGCGCTTAATTGACGAGATAAATTCCCTTCGAGAAGCCGTCGAAACGGGCTCCGCCCCACGCGGCGTAACAATTGAGAGCGTGGATGCTATCGACCATGTACGCAAGATCGGGAACATTGGCGCCCATATGGAAAAAGATGTCGACCTGATCGTCGATATCGACCCCGGCGAAGCTCAAGCCCTTATAGAACTGATCGAAATGCTTTTTGACGAATGGTACGTCGAGCAAAACAATAGAACAGAGCGATTGAAAAAAATTGCGACTATTGGTGCGAAAAAGGCGGCGACTAAGTCTGCCTTGCCTATTGAATTACAAGAGGAAAAGAAATTACAGGACTGAGACCAAAACGATCGAGCTGACATGATAAAAACTACCAAGCAGATAGCAGCCTACCGCCAAATCGTCTCAGCGATTGAGCACTTGCATAAGAAGAACTATGAGTGCGCGATCACTCTTGCCGGCGCCGGCGAAGGGCAGATCAAAGAAAAGACGACCGATCACCTGTTTCGGCTTATCCGCAATAAATTTAGCGCCGACGAGACGAACGCCTACATAAATTGGCTAAAGCATTCGTCTGGCCCAGATGGCGCCGAGATAACCGAGCAAGAAGTCGTCATCACCATTGTTCGCGCGATACAGAAATACGTTGGGGCATATAGCACGAACCACCCACATTTTGAGACCTTCAGCGAATGGTGTATGGCAAACAACTACACAAAGAAGCCGCTCATGGAGAAGGCTTAGGAAGCGAGGTAAGTTTCGCTTAGCCTTTTCTCATTTTTTCCAAAATATTCGCATCGTTTGTAAGCTCGTAGGGCGGATTAGCGAAGCGTAATCCGCCATTGCAAGCCGACAGCGTCGGCGGGTTACGCCTTCGGCTACCCGCCCTACGAGCTAGTGAGACGTGAATCCAACACTCTTGCTACCCATTTCTGCTATCGTCCCGACGGGTTCAATTTGTAAAATTTCGAACCCAACACATTCATATCCTGCATCAGCCATAGCACCGCTTGCGAGTTCCTGCGCTTGCGCATTAAACCTTGCATGATCCATGCAAAGCTCTTTTACGCTGTGGCTTTCGCCTAATTTTTTGACTACGAGTTGCAGCCGCGCGCAAATTTCATCCTTGTAATTCTGCGAGACCGAAATTGCCGCTATCGGGTCCTTTATTTGAACGCGTGCGATATAGCGCATCGCGGCGGCAAAGTGATCTGACGTGATGCTCGTCTGATCCAACCGCAACACTTCGGGACGGATGTCGACTACCGTCAAGCGCCGGTTTCTCGCTCTTACCCAATGGACCCCTGAAGGCAGGACACGCTCGAAAGTCCCATTCTTATAGAGTGCGGCATTTTCGAATTGATTGAGGGTGACCCTTTCATAGCCGAACAACGATCGCGGCCCGTTCTTTATCAAAAGAGCGATCCATCCCCAGACCCCAATGGCGAGAGCAATAAAAATTACTGAGTACCAAACGCCACCCCAAAACTGATCCACGGAATATCCTCATCAATGGCTGAACCACATCATCCTAGCCCGTAGGGCGGATTAGCGAAGCGTAATCCGCCATTCCTAAGCCGACAGCGTCGGCGGGTTACGCCTCCGGCTAACCCGCCCTACTAGCTACGACGTCACGTTGGCCACACTGACCGTGCGCTCGCCCAGGTCGCACCCGAACAGGATGGTAACGCCGTCGCCATCGCCGCCGCCCCACAGTGAGACGCCGATCGTTGCCGGCGGCGGCACGGCGACCACGAGGTCCGCCGATTGCTTCTCGGGCATGTTCGGAAAGCGGACGGCGAACTCCTCGTAACTTACGCGCGCGGCGGTATCCGAGAGGCGAAGCGGCACGTACGGCAAAAGCGGCGGGAAATTCCTGTAGGGCCAATCTTCCGACGATGCCGAAGGCGAGATGCGAAGCAATTCGATGTGGTGGCTGTGCTTGATGCGGTACTCCAACTGACAGCCGTCGTAATGCATGCCGTAGACAAGAGGCAGCGGGGATAGGTTGCCGAGTGCCGGGATGTGCCAGACGCTGAGGGTGGCGATGACATGCAGCGGCTTCGGCCCGAACGACGGGCCAGTGACCGTCGGCATCGGACCGCCGAAGGCGGAGTGCGAATACCGCTCCGCTCGCTCGAACGTGTAAAGTCTGCTGTCGTGAAATGCGAATACCAGCGGCTCGGTCATGACACAACGCTCCCCTCAACCCCATAGCCCGTAGGACCGATTAGCGAAGCGTAATCCGCCCTTGTTTTCGTCGCGGCGCAATACGCTTCGCTATTTCGCACTACGAGCCCGATTTAAATTCTTTAGTCGCAGCATTCAAAGCCTGCTCAATTGCCGGCAGTTGGCGTTCGATATCTCGAGTCGTCTGGACCGCCTCAAGTGCGCCCAACAGTGCACCCTGTTCACAGTCAAGCACGACACCATTTGTCGCGCTGGCATAGGCGGCGGCTGCCATGTACGCGCCGAGACATGCCTTGAGGTCGGCACCCCAGCGAAAAGCGAGACAATATCGCCATTCATGGCCGAAACCAATATCCGCATAGGTTTCCTGAACGTCGCGCGCTTGCCAGTGGTCACATTCGAATCCGGATTGCACGCCCATTACTTTAACCGGCAAAAAGCCGCCGAGCGCAGTGAAAGGACGATCGGAAGAAAGGGCCAAGGCAAAACCGCCCGCGTCGATTGCCTTCTGCCACTCTGCCAGCGAGTTTAGCTGCCTGTCGGAAAGAACATAAATCTCCATCGACATTTCAACGCACTCCTCTGAAGTCATGCAATGTCGCGGCAGCCAAGATCGAGTGATTTG
>JANMSZ010000237.1:0-19868 GCA_031389925.1 Hyphomicrobiales bacterium
AGCGGCTTGCGGAAATCGACGAACAGCACCACGCGGGTGTGCTGGGTCTTGTTCCAGGCCTCGTGCTCATAGGCGTCGTCGAAGATGACGGCTTCGCCTTCCTTCCAGCGGTAAAGCTGCTGATCGACGCGGATGCCGAGCTGTTCGCGGGGCTCCGGCACGATCAGCCCGAGATGCAGCCGCAGCACGCCGTTATAGGGCCCGCGATGTGCCGGCAGGTGCTTGCCGGGCTCGAGGATCGAGAACATCACCGTGATCAGGCCGGGTATCTTCTGGCAAATGCGCCAGGTCTGCGGACACAGCTTGATATTGGCGTCCGACTTGAAACCGTAGCCGGACAGCAGAAACGTTTTCCAGCCGCGATCCTGGCTGATGGTGGCGACGTCCGAGGAGATTTCGTGGAAGCCGGGCAGGTCGGCCTGGCGCGTCAGCACGCGGTCGAGTTCGGTGCGGATGGCGCGCCACTCGCTCTCGATGTCTTTGGTCCAGGGGAAAACGGCGTTGTCGTAGATCGGCGGATTGCCGACTTTGCTGCACGTCAGATTGAGCCGCTCGACGAAGGCGACGACCTTCATGAACATGCGGGTGACACGGCTGGCGCGTGCCAGCGGCTTGATGCCGTCGGTGCCGAAGCGCTGGGCCGGATCTTGACCGGGGGCGGTTTGCGGATCTGTGAGACTTGTCACCGGCTAGGTCCTCGCAAAAAGCATACGCTATATCCAATCAACCTGCTCATCTTGGGCAGGGAATCTGTCACGAATCTGTCGCGCCAGCCAGCGGAATGGCATAAAAGTTCCCGGAGCACCAACCTGTCCAAAGGTTCTATTCTGCAATTGGCCGCGGCCAAACTCGGCGCTATCGTAGGACAAAGGCGGGACCGGCATGAAACCAGCGATCCTTATCTTGGCATGGCTGCTAGGCGGCCTATGGATGGCATCGGTTGGCGCCGCGAGCGCCGCCGACGTCAAGCCGATGCAAGCCAGCCACTGGCGCATGACCGTGCAACGGGATGCGTTGCCGTTTCCGCGCAGCGAACGCGCGCAGTCGGTGTGGGCGTCGGCTACCTGCTGGACCGATTGCGGGTCCTATTGCGCCTGGGGCCAGACCGCGTGTCTTGAGCGCGACGCGCAAGGCCAATGCCTGAAGCTCACCGATAAATGCGACCGCTATTGCCAGCGGCAATGCCGGACATCTGGCGGTCCGCTTCTGCCGATCGAGATGCCGTGGGATTGACAGCCCGCTGGGCTAGTCGACCGTCTCCAAATCCCATTTCGGCGCGCGTTGCGGCGGATCGGCGATACGTATTTTACGGCTGCGAAGAGCCGACACCCGCTTCATCTCGTCGTCGCTGAGCGCGAAGTCGAACACGTCGAGATTTTCCACGATATGTGCCTCTTCGAGCGCGCGCGGCACCGCCGCGACCATCGGTTGCTGGATCAGCCAGCGCAGGCAGATCTGCGCGGGCGATTTGCCATGCACCTTGGCGATCGCGCCGATGACGGGATCGTCGAGCAGCTTGCCGCGTGCCGTCGGACAATAAGCGGTCAGGATCATGCCGTGGCGGCGCAAAGCGGCCATCATGCGGTCTTGCGGCAGATAGGCATGGTACTCGATCTGGTTGGTGATAAGCGGTTCGGGACAGACGTGCACGGCTTCGTCGAGCATGGCGATCGTATAGTTCGACACGCCGATGTGTTTCGTCAGGCCTTGCCGTTTCGCCTTGGCCAGGGCGCCGAGCGTCTCGGCGAGCGGGACATTCGGCTGCGGCCAATGCACCAGCAGAAGGTCAACATAATCGAGGCCGAGCGCCTTCAGGCTGGTCTCGGCGGAGCGGAGAAAATCTGCTTCGCGCGCATTCTCCTCGGTGACCTTCGTCGTGACCCACAGTTCGTTGCGCACGATGCCGCTGGCGCGGATACCTTCGCCGACGCGCTCCTCGGTGCCGTATTTGCGCGCCGTGTCGATGTGGCGGTAGCCGGACGCTATGGCGGCGGCGACCAGTTCCGCCGGACGATGCGGCAGTTCCATGGTGCCGTAGCCGATCGCCGGCATGGCCGCGCCATGCGCGGTGAGGGTAAGGGCCTTGGGTGACTGCATCATAAACTCCGAGTTTATTGCCGAACGGCAATTAGCACGGAGCTACATCCTCTGGATACCGGCCTGATCGCCAGCGACAAAGTGCGGGTGATCGCTGTCGGCGCGCGGAAGCGCCGTCGAGCGGCTGGTGCAGGTGCGCGTCTACGTCACGGACATTGCGTCGTGGCCAGCATTCAACGCAATCTATGCGACATGGATCGGCGCAACGCGTCCGGCCCGTGCGGTCGTTCGGTGCCTGAATTGCATTTTGGGTTCAAGATTGAAATTGAGGCCGTGGCGGCAGTTTGAGCCTGATGACAATGCAAACTAGCGAGATTTGATGAAGCCCGTCGCGGTCGCAATCGTCTGCAAAACTCCGGTTTCCGGGCAGTCGAAGACCCGTCTGTCGCCGCCCTTGCTGCCGGAAGAATGCGCGGCGATATCGAGCTGCTTCATCCGCGATCTGTCGCAGACCATTCAGTCGCTTGCCGACGAAGGCGGCGTGCAAGGCTGCGCCGTCTACACGCCGTTCGGTTCGGAAACGGCGTTGCGCCGTCTGTTGCCGGATGCGTTCCGGTTGACGTTGCAGGGCGAGGGCGACCTCGGTGCGCGGCTGCTCAAGGCCACCACCGATCTGATCGAGGCCGGCTATGCCGGTGCCATTTTGGTAGGTTCCGACTGTCCGACTTTGCCGAAAGAACTCTTGCGCGAGGCCGCCGACGCGGTGCGGCAGGGCGACAACGTCGTCCTGAGCCCGGCGCTGGATGGCGGCTACATGTTGATCGGCCTGTCGCGCCCGCATGCGCGGTTGTTCGACGACATGCCGTGGAGCACCGAGGCCGTGTACCGTGTGACGCTGGCGCGCGCCGCCGAGCTCGGGCTGCCTGTGGTCAACGTTCCGGGCTGGTACGATGTCGACGACGCTAAGTCGTTCCAGATGCTGGAGTACGAAGTCGATGGCATTCGTCCGGCATTCGCCGCGGCGCATCTCGTGAGCGCCGATGCGCCTGCGACCCGGCAGTTCCTGCGCGACCGCGCGTCATCGCGGTAGCACGATCCGGGTACGAAGCCCTCCGCTTGGCCGGTTGCCAAGGGCGATCTCGCCGCGGTGTGTCTGTACGATGGACTGGGCGATCGATAGCCCAAGCCCAACGCCGCCCGTCTCCCGGCTTCGCGATCCCTCAAGGCGATAGAAGGGATCGAATACTCGCGCCAGTTCCGTTTCGGGAATACCGGGACCTTCGTCATCAATGATGATGTCGATCGTTTTCGGCGTCATTTGGACCGCAACACTCGCTGCCTTCCCGTATTTGACCGCATTGTCGATGAGGTTGCGAATGGCCCGCTTCAAGGCGTCGGGCCGGCAACCGTACACGACAGGTTCGGCCGGCTGCATTTTTACCGGCATGCCGGCATCGGCCATGTCATCGACGATGCTCTGGACGAGCGCCGCTATATCGGTGGGGCGCCGCATCTCGGCCGTCGCTTCGTCGCGGGCGAATTGCAGAGTTTCGCCGATCATCGAGTCCATCTCGGCAATGGTAGCCAGCATCTTGTCGCGCTCTTGAGGGTTTTCAACGTTCTCGGCGCGCAAGCGCAGTAGCGTCAACGGCGTTCGCAGATCGTGAGAAATCGCCGCCAGCATGCGCGTCCGGTTGTCTATCAGCCTGCGCAGCCTGGACTGCATGGTGTTGAACGCGCGCGAGGCCTGACGCGTCTCGATTGTGCCGGCCTCCGGCATCGGCGGCGCATTCAAGTCGTTGCCGAACCGTTCGGCCGCTGCCGACACCTCGGCTAGCGGCGCCGTCACGAGGCGTACGGCCCAAAGCGACACGGCGAAAATGACGATCGCCATGATCCCCATTGACAGCAGGAACTGGCGCGAAAAAGCCGAACCGCTTTCGGGGAGGGCGGTGGTGAACGAAAGCCATTGGCCATCGGCCAGTGGGACCGCGACCTGCAGATCGCGAAAGCTCCCGAAACTTCCGAAGCCATGCATCATGGGGCCGCGCCCCATCATCGGACCCATGCCGCCAAATGCCGGGACGTCCGCTGGCGACGTCGACACCCGTGGTTGCTGCCCGGGCGCGAGCGAAAGCTGGCCGATGAGAAATTCTTTGATCGCCTGTGCGGCCTCGAGATAGCCGGCGTTCGGTACGATCGCCGGCGGCATGGCAGAGAGCGAGACGCGGAAGTTCTGATCGCTCAAGGCAGCGACAATTCGCTCTCGCGATTCGCGTGGCGTGTCCTGCACCAGCTTCGTGAGATTGGTAATGCGCTGTGCGGCGGAAAATCCGCCGACGGCCCGCACCGCTTGCTCGCGGTCCAGCGTGTAGATCCATGATCCCACGAGCAGCGACACGATCAAACCGGCGACCAAGACCAGCAGGGTCTGGCCGAACAGACTCTTGGGCAAAAGCCGGTTCATTTGCGGGTCACCGTAGGCGTGAAAATGTAACCGCCGCCCCACACCGTCTTGATGATTTGCGGATCGCCCGGATCGACTTCGAGTTTCTTGCGAAGGCGGCTCACCTGCGTGTCGATGCTGCGGTCGAGACCCGCCGCGGAACGGCCGCGGGCCAAATCGAGCAGTTGATCGCGATTGAGCACGCGCTGCGGCCGCTCGACCAATGCGATAAGCAAATCGAATTCGCCGGTACTCAACGGCACGGTGACGCCGTCATCGCGCAACAGCGCGCGTGCGCCGGTGTCCAAACCCCAGCGATCGAAATGGTAACTCTTGGGCTTTTGCTCGGAGCCTTGCTTCGGGATTTCGTGGCTGCGCCGCAGGACCGCTTTGATCCGCGCCACCAACTCCCGGCTGCCGAACGGCTTCGAGAGGTAATCGTCGGCGCCCATTTCCAGGCCGATGACCCGGTCGACCTCCTCGCCCTTTGCCGTGAGCATAATGATGGGAATATTGGATTGCGCGCGAAGGGTGCGGCAAAGCGACAGTCCATCCTCGCCCGGCAGCATGAGATCGAGCAGGACGAGGTCGATGCGGCCGTCGGCCAGCGCCTTTTGCATGGCGCGGCCATCGGCCGCCGTGCTGACGCGAAATCCGTCCTTGGTCAGTGCGCGCGAGATGAGATCGCGGATTTCGCGATGGTCGTCGACGATCAGGATGTGCGGCCCGCCTTGCATTCTTGCAATATAGACCATGGCCTGCGGCTGGTTTTCCGAAATATGTGTCGGATTGTGGCGACCGCCGCATCTGACAAACTTTGTCACAAAATACCCTGTTGCTGAAAAACTTGGGTGAATTCCGACCACTCCAATACGCGCAAGCAACGGACCTCTCTGTTGCACAGAATTGGAGATAGTCATGAAGAACAAGACATTGTTGATTGCCGGTATCGCCGCCACGGTTTTGCTGGCCGGCGGCTGGGCTTTGGCGCAGTCGGGCGATCATGGCCCGGGCGGCATGCACGGCATGGGAATGGGCATGCAGGGCCACATGGGGCAAGGCATGCAGGGCCAAATGCGCCAAGGCATGCGGGGGCAGATGGGCCCTGGCATGCGTGGCGAAATGGGGCCTGGCATGCGCGGTCAAATGGGCCCCGGCATGATGCGCATGATGGGTGGCAACGCCACCGCAAGTGAGCTCGGCGATCTCCACGAAATGTTCGACAACCACGAGAAAATCAAACGCTCGGTCACGAACCTTCCGGACGGCATCCGGACGGTTACGGAATCGGACGATCCCCAGGTGGCGGCCACGATCAAGAAGCACGTCGCCGAAATGGGAAAGCGGGTCGAGGAAGGACGTGACCCGGGTCTGCCGATCGAAACCCCGGCGCTGCACGCCATCTTCCGGCACAAAGACAAGATCAAGACCGCGTACGAGACGACCGAGAAAGGCGTCATCGTCGTCCAGACATCGGCCGACGCGACCGCCGTCAAAGCGCTTCAGGACCACGCCGCGGAGGTGACCGATCTTGCTCGGCGCGGGATGGTTGCGGCGCACGAAGCCATGATGAAGAACGGCGGCGGCATGATGGGGCGGGGCATGCGCGGCGCCCAGAACGATCAGCAGCACCGGCACTAAGACGGCTCAGCGCGGCACGCGGTCTTTCCGATCGCGTGCCCGCTCGCTCTGGCCCATCGGAACTCCAATGGATTGGCCGGGAACCAATTGCGGGGCCCGACTTTGCGCGAATAGGCAGACCACCATCCCAGTTGGCCTCGTCATCAGAGCGTCACGCTCACCTCCTATATGTCGGTTTGCATAGACATATCGACAGGAGGATTGGATGAAACGGCCCTGATCGCCCGCCAAATAACCCGCTTTCATGCACAAAACCCCCCTTATCCCGGGGCTTTCCCTTCGAGGCCGACTCAGCTATTATGTCTGCATGTCCAGACTTATTGACGTACAGAACGTAATCGAAGGCCTTGATTCATTGGCGCAGCCGACGCGGCTTGCGGCTTTTCGGCATCTGCTTCGCGCTCATCCCGAGAGCGTCGCAGCCGGCGAAATCGCAAGGCATTGCGAGGTGCCTCACAACACGATGTCCACGCATCTTTCCGTCCTGAGCCGGGCCGGGCTTGTCGCCGTCGAACGTGACGGGCGGGCGATGAACTACCGGGCGGATATCAAGAGATTTCGTGGGCTGATCCGGTTCCTTGCCAGCGATTGCTGCGAGGGCCGGCCCGAGTTGTGCGGCGATCTTGCGCGGCTGCTTCCTGAGGAGGCCGAAGACATGAAGGACAATTCCATGTCGCCTGCGTTCAACGTGCTGTTTATCTGCACCCATAATTCGGCCCGCTCGATCATGGCCGAAGCCTTGCTGCAAAAACTCGGCAAAGGCCGGTTCAACGCCTACTCAGCCGGCTCCGATCCCGCAAAAAAACCGTTGACTGAAGTCATCGAGCGGCTGAGCAAACTTGGCCACGACGTAACGAACTTGCGCAGCAAGTCGTGGAATGAATTTACCGGACCTAACGCACCGCGGATGGATTTCGTCATCGCGCTTTGCGATACCCCGCAGGGCCAAGTTTGTCCGGACTTCGGCGAAAAGTTTGTCAACGTGGCTTGGCCGCTTCCCGATCCGATGAGTTTTACCGGTTCGGAGAAGGAGCGCGTCACGTTGCTCAATGAGCTTTATGGAATGATCCGGCGGCGGATTGAAATTCTGACCAATCTGCCCTTCGCCTCTCTCGACAAATTGGCGCTGAAAGCGCGGCTGGACGAAATCGGCGATACGGCACGTACCGCGCCTTAAGGAGCGCTGCCCATGGGTATCGGCATCAATGGCATGGGTCGCATCGGGCGGCTCGCGCTTCGAGCGGCGTTCGGCGGATTGCACCGGGCCTCGGACGATCCGCGTGCCGATAACCGCCTCGACATCGTGCATGTGAACGAACTCAAGGGCGGGGCTCCCGCTACCGCGCATCTCCTTGAATTCGACAGCATCCATGGCCGCTGGCATGGCGCGTTCGACGTCGAGGGCGAAAGCGCCATCGCCATCGACGGTCGCCGGATGGGTTTCAGCGCGGCGGCACAACCCGGCGACGTGCCGTGGGGAGATATCGGCTGCGACATCGTGCTCGAATGTACCGGCAAGTTTCTCAAGCCCGAGCAAATTCAGGCGTATTACGATCGCGGCGTAAAGCGCGTGATTGTTGCGGCGCCGGTCAAGGACGAGGCGGCGTTGAATATCGTCGTCGGCGTCAACGACCATCTCTACGATCCGGCACGCCATCGGCTCCTGACCGCCGCTTCGTGCACGACGAACTGCCTCGCGCCGGTTGTGAAGGTGGTGCATGAGGCCATCGGCATTCGCCACGGCCAGATCACGACGATCCACAATCCGACCAACACCAACGTCGTGGTCGATGCGCCGCACAAGGATTTGCGCCGCGCCCGCTCGGCCATGCTGTCATTGCAGCCGACCTCGACCGGCAGCGCCACTGCAATCGCGCTGATTTATCCAGAGTTGAAAGGCAAGCTCAACGGCCATGCGGTTCGTGTTCCTGTATTGAATGCCAGCCTCACCGACTGTGTCTTCGAATTGAACCGGCCAACGACCGTGTCGGAGGTCAATGCCCTGTTTGATGCGGCGGCTGCCGGACCTTTGGCCGGCATTCTCGGCATAGAGCGCCGTCCCTTGGTTTCGGCGGACTACAACAACGACACCCGTAGCTCGATCGTGGATGCGCCGAGCACGATGGTGACCGACGATACGCTGCTGAAGGTCTACGCCTGGTACGACAATGAGGTCGGCTATGCCTGCCGCATGGTAGACCTTGCCAACATCGTCCTGCGCGCGGGGGTGTGATGCCGACCGCCAGAAACTTCTTCATCGTTACGGCGTCCTATTGGGGCTTCACGCTGGTCGATGGCGCGTTGCGCATGTTGGTGCTGCTGCATTTCTTCAGGCTCGGCTATACGCCCTTCGCGCTTGCCTTCCTGTTCCTGCTCTACGAGACCGCTGGTATTGCGGCCAACCTTGGCGGCGGCTGGCTGGCTTCGCGCTTCGGTATTCCGCGCATGCTCGCGGTCGGCCAGACATTGCAAATTGCCGGCCTCATCATGCTCTCGCTACTCGATCCTGGCTGGAGCGCCGCCGTCTCGGTTGCGTGGGTGGTGATCGCGCAAGGCATCGCCGGCGTTTCCAAGGATGTGACCAAGACGGCATCCAAATCCGCGATCAAGGCAACGTCGGGGGAGGGCAGCGGGCAATTGTTCCGGTGGGTCGCCTGGTTCACCGGCTCGAAGAACGCGATGAAGGGCATCGGCTTCTTCGTCGGTGGCCTGCTGCTTGAATTTGTCGGCTTCCGGCTTGCGCTCTGGCTGATGGCCGGATTGCTAGCCCTCATTCTTGTTGCCGGACTGATGTTGTTGCCGCGCGAGCTCGGCAAAGCCAAGTCCTCGAAGAGCATGAAGGAGTTGTTCGGCAAGTCGCGCGGCGTCAATCTGCTGGCCGCGGCGCGTATCTTCATGTTCGGCGCGCGCGACGTCTGGTTCGTCGTCGGTTTGCCGGTTTTTTTATATGCGAACGGCTGGCGCTTTCTTGAAGTCGGCGGCTTTCTCGCTGCCTGGACCATCGCCTACGGCGGCGTCCAAGCTATTGCGCCGGCCTTGGTTACCCGCAGCGGCGACGGGCTCAGCCGTGAAATTCCTGCGGCGAGGCTCTGGGCGGGATTGCTGGTAGCGGTGCCGATCGTGTTGGTGCTGGTCATGCAAACGCCCGGCCTGTGGCGTCCCGATCTCATTCTTGTCGCCGGGCTGGCGCTTTTCGGCTTGCCCTTTGCCGTCAACTCCTCGCTGCACTCCTATCTGATCCTGGCCTATGCCGGCTCGGAGAAAGCGGCCGAGGATGTCGGGTTCTATTACGCCGCCAACGCGACCGGCCGCTTGATGGGAATCGTTCTCTCAGGCGTCCTCTACCAACTTGGCGGAATCAGCGCGTGCTTGATCGGCTCGGCGGTCATGCTGGCGATCTGCTGGCTTGTGACATTCCTGCTTCCGGCCGCTGCGCAATCTGCCGCGGCCCGGCAGCGCATGGCCTGAGAAAGACCCGCACTACTCACGCCAGGGTCCCGATTGGACGGCCGCCATCAAAATGCGAGCGCCTACTTGGAGTGGCGATCCGTAATGCCGGTGAGCCTGAGCAGGCTGCGACGGTGACGGCACGAACGACGCGCTAGGTACTTCGGTACCCTTGGTGCATAGTTGTCCGCTGGTCGCCACGACTGCGATTTGATTGACCAACCTGCCGGAATGACTTGCGCAATGTTTTTCTCTCTTTCACGCGTTGCGGTCCTTGCCGCCGCGCTCGTTCTCGTCGGCCCCATGAACACGAATGCGATGGAGGGCGGCCAAAGTCCCTACTTCAAGGGCTATCGGGATTTCATGACCGGCGTTCTCCCGTCGCCGGGCGTGCAAGTGCGGGAAGATTTGTACATTTACAGCGGCACTGAACGCTCCACCATTCCGCAAGGCCAACTCAGGGTGGACCTAAAGGCGGTCAGTAGCGTCCTGGCCGTGACCGCTGTCACGCCCTATCAAATCCTAGGTGGGGATTATGGGTTTGCGCTGCGAGGCGCGCTCTCGCACGTCAATGCCAGTCAATCGGTGGCGGGACCAAGGGCTACGGTCAGCGCCGGCGGAAAACTGGACGGCTTCAACGATATCGTGGTCAGCCCTTTCATCGTCGGATGGCATGCCGGATATTTTCATTGGAACGTCTCGACGTCTGTGTGGGTGCCTGCCGGCAGTTATGACAAAAACAGGACCGCCAACGCGGGCAAGAATGTTTGGGGCTTGTCGCCGCAGGTCGGCGCCACCTACTTCAATACAAAAACCGGGTGGGAGGTTTCCGGCGCCGCGATCTACATAATAAGATCGAGGAATACCGAGACGAATTATCGTTCGGGCAGTATCGCTCATTTTGATTTTGCAGTCGGTAAGGCGCTCTCACCGCAATTCAAACTCGGCCTCGTTGGATATTATGCCCAGCAGCTCACCGCCGACAGCGGGACTGGTGCGATTCTCGGTGCACGCAAACTGCGGATCGGCGGCGTAGGGCCCGGCGTGACCTATAGTTTCATGCTGAACGAAGTCGCCGTGAACCTCGTTGCAAAATACTATCGTGAGTTTGACGCTCAAAACACGACGCAGGGCGACACCGGCTCTTTGTCGATGCGCCTTAAATTTTGACCCACATTGTCGCTGAGCGCCCGTGAACCATCGGAACTGGCGGATACATAAGGTAAGAAAGCCTGGGCGTTGCAACGCGTACTGAATTGCGGCGGTCTTTGGCCCTGGCTCATGTTTGTTCATGGGCCGTTTTCGCGTATCTTCCACTGTGAGAGTTCTTCAGTCGTCCAGAAGGTCTCGTAAGGTCGTGGGCGTGAGATGGCGGATGAGCGGCGGATGACAACTGACGGCTCCGGGAATGCGCGCGAAACCGATCTTGTCTCGCGCGTGCGCGCCGCGGCGCGGCAGGAGCAATTCCTCGACGTCGTGTCGTCGGAGGAAGCGGGCGCGCGTTTTGAAAAGCATCTCGATCTTGCGCCGCTCGGCGACGAGACGGTGCTGCTGGCGGATTCGCTCGGCCGCGTGCTGGCGCATGACGTAGTCGCGGCGGTCGACGCGCCGCCGTTCGACCGCTCCAATGTCGACGGCTTCGCGCTGCGTGCCGCCGACACGCTCGGCGCCAGTGACAATGTGCCGAAGATTTTCACGCTCAACGGCGAAGTGATCGCCTGCGGTTTTGCGCCGGCGCTGGAAGTGACACCAGGCACCGCGACGACCATCGCGACCGGCGGTGTCATTCCACGTGGCGCCGACGCGGTGGTGATGATCGAGCAGACCGAGTTGATCGCCGACGATACGCCACGCATCGAACTGCGCCGTACCGCCGCGCCCGGCCAGTTCGTTTCCTACGCCGGCTCCGACATCGCGCGCGGCGAGACGTTGTTGCGGCGCGGCGCGCGCATCGGCTCGCGCGAGATCGGCATGCTGGCTGCGAGCGGGCTCGCGCATATCGACGTGGTGCGGAAACCCAAGGTCGCGGTGCTCTCCACCGGCGACGAATTGGTCGAACTGGGCCAGGCGCTCAAGCCGGCGAGTGTCTACGACAGCAACGGCGCCATCATCGCGGCGGCGGTGTCGGAAGCAGGCGGCGTGCCGCTCGCGATGGGAGCGTTCCCGGACGACGCCATGGCGTTGGAAGAGGCCGTGCGCGAGGCGCTGGCAGTCAGCGATATGGTCGTGCTGTCGGGCGGCACCTCTAAAGGCGCCGGCGACCTGTCGCACACCGTGGTGTCGCGGCTCGGCAAGCCCGGTATCCTGGTGCATGGCGTCGCCCTCAAGCCCGGCAAGCCGCTGTGCTTGGGCGTGGTCGACAAGAAGCCGATCGTCGTGCTGCCGGGTTTTCCCACGTCGGCGATTTTCACGTTTCATGCGTTCGTGGCCCCGGTGATCCGCGCGTTGGCCGGTCTGCCGCCGGAAGCGGCCGAGACTGTGCAGGCGCGCGTGCCTTTGCGCATCGCGTCCGAATTGGGCCGCAAGGAATTCGTGCTGGTGTCGCTGATCGACGGCGAGCAGGGGACTGTCGCGTTCCCGACCGGCAAAGGCTCCGGTTCGGTGACCAGCTTTTCGCAGGCCGACGGCTTTCTTGAAATTGACGCGCTGGCGTCGTCGCTCGACGCTGACAGCGACGTCGAGGTGACGCTGATCGGCAGCGCCGCGCAGGCGCCTGATCTGGTCATCATGGGCAGCCACGACGTCGCGCTCGATGTGGTGGTTGGCGGTCTGGCTGAACGCGGATTTTCGGCGCGCACGCTGGCGATCGGCAGCCTCGGCGGCGTCGCGGCGGCGAGCCGCGGCGAATGCGACATCGCGCCAGTGCATCTGATCGATCCGGCGAGCGGGCAATATAATGTGCATCTGGTGTCGCCCGGTCTGACACTGGTGCCGGGCTGGCGGCGTATGCAGGGCGTGCTGTTTCGCTTCGGCGACAAGCGTTTCGAGGGCCACGACGCGCGCGAAGCCGTTACCGCAATCCTCGCCGACCCGGCGGCACTGATGGTCAACCGCAATGCCGGCGCCGGCACCCGCGTGCTCATCGACCGGTTGCTCGAGGGCAGACGGCCGCCCGGCTATGCCAACCAGCCGAAATCACACAACGCCGTTGCGGTTGCCATCGCACAGGGCCGCGCCGACTGGGGCGTCGCCATCGAGCCGGTCGCCAATCTTTACGGCCTCGGCTTTCTGCCGCTGGCGCCGGAGCACTATGATTTCCTGGTGGTCGCGAGCAGGAGCGAACGGCCCGCCGTGCAGGCCTTTCTGGCGGCTTTGCGCGACGAAGCGACACGCCAACGCATCCGCGCGCTCGGCATGCAGCCGGCAGATGACTAGGCTCGTTTCCACATTACTCTTGCTCCTGCCGTTTGCGCTCAATGCGGCGCAGGCTCAATTGCGCGGGCATGGCGGCCCGGTGCGGGCGCTGGCGATCGCACCGGACGGAAAGACCGCGTTGTCCGGCAGCTTCGATTCATCGGCGATCCGCTGGTCGCTCGAGCGCAACGCCGCCGAACAAGTGCTGCGCTTCCATGGCAGCGCGGTAAATGCCGTGGCGATCCTGCCCGACGGCCGGATGGTCACGGGCGGCGAAGACGGCAAGATTGCGATCTGGCAGCCCGGTGCTTCCGAACCGGTCAAGCAATTCGAGGGCCACACCGCGCCGATTGTCGGCCTTGCGGTATCGCCAGACGGCAAGAAGATCGCTTCCGCATCGTGGGACCGCACCGTGCGGGTGTGGTCGGTCGAGGGCGGCGCACCGCTGGTGCTCGAAGGTCACCAGCAGAACGTCAACGGCGTTGCATTCATGCCGGACGGGAAATCGATCGTGAGCGTCAGCCACGATCCGCAGATCCGTATCTGGCCGCTCGATGGTGGCGCGGCTACCATCATCACGCTGGCGACGCCGCTGAACTCAGTGGCGGTTTCGCCGGATGGTGAGATTGCCGCCGGCGGCGCCGACGGCAAAGTACATTTCTATTCGGCCAATGGTGAGCCGCGCGGCATGGCCGATGCTACGCCGACGCCGATCATTGCGGTGGTTGTGTCGCCGGACGGCAAACGTGTCGCTGCGGCGGGCATTCGCGGCTCGGTGGCGATTTTCAATCGCGCTACGCGCAAACTTGAGCAAACGCTGGTCGGTCCCGGCCTGCCGGTGTGGTCGGTGGCATTTTTCCCCGACAGCCACACCTTGTTGACTGGCGGCACCGACCGCATGATCCGGCGCTGGGATGCAGTCAGCGGCGAACCGTCCGGCGGTGTCGCGGTCGCCGCGCCAGCCGATCCGCTGGCGTCCTATGCCGGGGACCCCGGCGCGCAGATCTACCGCGCCTGCATCGCCTGCCACGCTTTGTCGGCCGATGAAGGCGAAAAAGCGGGACCGAGCCTTGCCGGAATCTTCGGCCGCAAGATCGGGAGCCTGCCGGGCTATCGCTATAGCGAGGCGCTTAAGAGCATGGATATCGTCTGGACGCCGGAGACGGTGGCTAAAATGTTCGAAATCGGCCCGATGGCCTACACGCCCGGCACCAAGATGCCGGAGCAGACCATCGGCTCGGCGGACGATCGCAAAGCGCTCGTGGAATTCCTGGGAAGAGCGGCAAGCAAGTAAGCGGAAATCCTAGCTCTCGCCCTTCTGCTCGCGCTCGCGCAGATAATCGTCCGTCGTGCGCATCAACGGGCGCGGCGTGGTGGCAAACGGATCGAAGTTCTCCTTCGCCATCGCGCTGACACGGCAATCCGCGCACATCCGGATGACGTCGAGGCGCTTCTGGGAGTCCTTGAACATCCAATGCTGGCCTTCGAGCTTGGCAATCACGCGCTCGACAGTGCTTTTTACGCCGAACGGCGTGTTGCAACTGATGCAGAGAAATGGCTCTTCCTGTTTGATGACGCGGTTCATCGCAGTCGCGGCGAGGAAATTGATCTGCGGCGTCAGGCTGATCACTTTCTCGGGGCAGGTCGCCTTGCACAGCCCGCATTGCACACAGGCATCTTCCGCGAAGCGCAGCATTGGCCGCTCGAGATCGTCCGACAGCGCGCCGGTCGGGCAGGCGGACACGCATGCGAGACATAATGTACAGCCTTCGACCTTGACCTCGACCGTGCCGAACGGCGCGCCGTCCGGCAGCGCCACGATGTCGACCGGCGCCGGCGCCGCCGCATGCATCTCACGCAAGGCCAGCCGCATCACGTCGCGCTTGGCGCCGATTGCGGAGAAGGTGGCCGGCTTCGCCACGCCGTCCATCGGCGGCATCGCGCGTAACGTGGTGCCGAGCGCGTCCGGGTCGTCAGTCTCGATGGTGGCGACACGCGCGCCGTCAAAGCCGAGACCGGCGAGGATTGGCGCGGCCAGCGCGATGGTCTTGGCAAGGCCGGCCACGTCGTGGCGCGGTTTGGCGCGGATGAGAAACCGCACCGCGGACGCGCCGTAGGCGAACGCTGCCGCCACCGCTTCCAGCCCAACCTGGGTCACCTCGTTGACTTGCACCGGCAATACGTTCGCCTGCAGCCCGTCGCCGTGACGCGCGAGCGCGTCAATCAGTTCGCCGCCATGTTCGGCGTCGTGGAACAGGACCACCGCGCGCTTTCCGCCGGCTTCGCGATAGGCGCCAAGCAATGCGCGCAATTGGCGCAGCAGCGCGTCGGCGGTCGGCAATGCGTAGGCCGCGGCGCCGGTAGGACAAGCGGCGGCGCATTGACCGCAGCCGGCGCAGATTTGGGCATCGATGAGCACGTGGTCGCCGTTCGGCGCAATCGCTCCGGTGGGACACAGATCGAGACAACGGCGGCAGCCGACGATCTTGGAGCGCGAATGCGCGCACAGGTCCGGAGTGAAATTGATATAGCGCGGCTTGTCGAATGTTCCGGTCAAGTCGCGCGCCTTGAGCACCGCGCGCAGCACAGCCGCAGGATCGGCCGGATCGGCGCGCAGATAGCCGTCGCGCAAGTCGGCGGCTGGAAACAGCGGCGCGCCACCCGACAGATCGATTAGAATATCGCAGCGCGATACCGCATCGTTGCGTGATGGCCCGAAGGCGAGGGTGCTCCGCGAGGACGGGCTGGGCACGGCGTAATCGTCAACAGTCAATTCAAACGCGCCGAGATGACCCTTTGCCGCGCGGATCGAGCCCTTCACGACCGGGAAATCCGTCACGCGAAGGGGAGTAACGTCGGTTGGCCTCTTGATCAGTACAGTGACGTCGAGGTGGTCTTTGAGCAGATTGGCGGCTTCGATCACCCCTTCGTCTTTGCCGTACAGCAGGGTCACGCCTTCGCTCGACAGGCTGACGAAGGGATAGGTCGGGGCGGGTTCAGTTGCCGCGGCAATCAGCGCCGCCATCTTCGGGCCGCTGGCCTTGGCGTCCTTCGACCATCCGGCGGTCTCGCGAATGTTGACGAAGGTAAGCGTCCCGGCGCCCTCGATCTCATCCGCAACCTCTGTGAAGAGCGGCGCTTCCTGTGTGCAGGCGACCACCATCGTCGCACCGGCGCCGGCCAATTTGCGAAAACGGTCCAGTTCTGCGCGGCAGAGCTGGCGGCCTTCGACCACCACGGTATCGCGGCAGACGCGACGCACCGCCTCACCGTCGAGCGGCATGGTGTCTTCGCAGGAACAGATCAGGATGTTTTGCGGCCTGTCGGCCATCGGCTCTTTAACCTCTTCAGGGTGCGCCTGTCCGGCGAATGCCGTCTGCGGCTTCGCTTTCGCGCTTCATCCGCGCGGCCGCGGGACTGGCCTTGGGACCTTCCGAAGCGTAATTATAGTTAGTCCAATGCGAAAGTAACAGCGAGGATCGATGCCGCTACAGACCCCGGCCCGCTCACGGACGCAGTCAGAGCCGGAACTATCGCTGCCGCCGCCCTTTACCGCGGTGCGGCTGCGCGAGTTGGGCGACGCTTTTGTCCACGCGATGGCCATTGCCCCGGAGCAGGGCGCGGGCACGCTGGTCTATGTCGGGCGCTTCGATCTTGCCGAATTCGCCGTGGTGATCGAGCCGGACGAGCCGCTGGCCCAGGCGCGGCGCGTCTTTTATGCCGGCATGGTGGCGCTGGCCGATGCGCTATCGTCATACGCACTGCCGGAAACCTCGGTCACGATCGATTGGCCGGATTCGATTTCGGTCAATATGGGACTGGTCGGCGGTGGACGGCTCGGCTGGCCGCAAGGTGTCGGTGAGGATGAAACACCGCCGTGGTTGGTGTTCGGCGCCATGATCCGCACCGTGTCGCTGACCGACGCAGAGCCTGGACTTAATCCGTTGGTTACCGCGCTAGAGGAGGAAGGCTTCACCGAAGTACTCTCCAACCATGTGGTGGAGAGTTTCGCCCGCCATTTCATGCTTGCCATCGACTCCTGGCAGGAGCGGGGCTTCGGCGCGGTCGCCAATAATTACCTGGCGCGGCTGCCGATCGAAAAGGGCATGCGTCGCGACATTGACGTCAACGGCGATCTGCTGCTGCGCCGGATGGGAAAGACCGAGGTCGAACGCGATGCGCTGGTGACGCGGCTTGCCGCGCCGGCTTGGCGTGATCCCGTGACCAAAGGACCGCGGGCGTGAAGCTGTTGCGGACCATCAGGCTCGATCCTTCGGACACATTCGTGTTCGAGAAACCGGCAGAACCCGGCGAGTGGGCCGTGTCCGGCGCTTTCGTATTTTGGGACGCCGACACAGCGGAGCTGCAAGGCAAGGCGCGCTCGGCGTTCCGAAGCGGATTCCTCGGCGTCGAAACGCTCGGCTGGTCGACGCTGGTGCAGATCGTCGAGGCAAGCGAGGCCGATCGCGCGCACGTGGTGGACTTGCTCGCCCAACGGCTGGTCGATCGTTTCGGCGCGCCCAACATCGACGTCGCGCGGGTCGCGGCCGAAGAGGAGGTCGCTTTCTCCGAATCGCTTTGCACGCAGCCGAAAGATATCCTCGTCGGCGTGCATCGCCGTTTCGAGGACGGCGCTGTACGTGAAACCTTTCGCACCTTGCGTCCGCGCGAGGGCGCCAAGCCAAACCGCGTGTTCGCATTCCTTGAAGTCGAAGGCGAGGACGATGAGCAATCCGGAGATCGGGTCGATCTCATCGCCATCGCCGACAGAGAGCGCAAATGAGAGATTTCTGGATTTCCTGTGGTCACCATCTACTCGACCGCGAGCAAGGCGGCGGATTGCTGGTCACGGACGAATTCCTCAAGCTGTATCTGGCGCGGCCGGAGTTGATTCCGCCGCCCGAGGCCTGCGCGGTCGAACGCACGTTGCATGGCGCGCTACTCGCCGATCCGCGCACGGACGTCTCGACGTCGGACATCGCCGCCATCGCCGACGCCGATGCGCGGGAAAACTGGCAGGTGCTGATCGCCTTCCGCGATCTGCTGCTCCGGCACAAGACGCTGGAAGGCGCTTACGCCGAACTGATGCGGACCGGTCCCGGAAACACGCCGCTGTTGTTCGTCAATCAACTGGTCCACGTGATCCTGCGAAACGCGCTCGACGGTGTCGAGGATGCACAAGTGGTGCGCGCGGCCGAGCTGTTTTTCCGCCCCCAGCGCGTCACGTTGCATGAGAATTCACTGATCGCCGCCGATGAAGAGACCATCGGCGGCATCAGTCCCACGCCGGTAACACCGCTGGTGTCGATGTTGGGGATTCCGGCCGAGGCCAATATCGACATCATCAACGATGAGAACGGCTCGAGCTACTGGGAGCGCAGCGACCAGTTCGATATGGCCATTGATCTCACCACCGGACACGCCGGGCTTGAGGCGCTTGCCGAGGTGATGCGGCGCTGGATCGTGCATGTTCTCGGTGTCGAAGTGACGATTGAGCCGCTGTCCGAACTGCGCGAAGTCAATCTCGCCTGGTATGTCGGGCTCGACGCCGACGCCACCAAGATCGGCGATATGATGTGGAACGGCGAGGAGATTGACGAGGCAACGATGTCGCGCGTCGTCGGATTGTTCGCGCTCACCTTCCGCGATCCATCGGTCGTTATCGACAGGGTCAAGGGCGAGCCGGTCTATTTGATCCTGGCGATGACGCCGGACAAGACAATCCGTATGAAACCGCAGAACCTCACGACCGGATTGCCGATCCGACATCTGGAGGCGGTCAGTTGAGCGCCGTATCACCACTCGCCAGCATCGCAGTCGGCGTCGTCGTCGAGCGGAGCAAGAGCGCCAGCCAATGGGCGGAATTCTACTGGCGCGCGGTCGGCGTGCTGGCGGGCCAGCCAGACACGCCCGCTTGGACGAAATTGAACGACGATGGTGAGCGCGCGACTTTTTATGCCGGCACTGCAAATGTCGCGTTGCACCGTAGCGAGACCGGTTTCTATCGCGACAATTTACAGTCCGGCGCGCCGGCGCTGTGGGTTGCGTTGCGCGCGGCCGATGGCGAGCCGCCTTTCACGATCGCTGCGGTGACCGCCGATCCGGCGGAAGGCGAAAGCTTCACCGAGGCGGGAACCGATCTGGTCGAGCAGGTGCCGATGCCGCCGTCAATCCAACAACTGGTCGCGGATTTCGTTACCGAGCACCACGTTGAGCAGACGTTCTACAAGCGCAAACGCGACCGGGTCGACCCTGAAGCCATGGCGCGGCGCGGGCGGACTTCCGGAGACGATTTCGAATGAGCGAACCGGAAAACTTCCTGACACGGTGGTCGCGCCGCAAATTGGTGGTCGAGGAGCCATCGCCGCCGGCTGCGGCCGAGGTCCCGCCGCAAAAGTCGCCGAAGAACGATGAGGGTGCAAGTAGCGCTACCGGCAAGCCGGCAGCGCAGCCTGCGCCGGAATTCGATCCCGCCAGCCTGCCGTCGCTTGATTCGATCGGCGCTGAAACCGACATCTCCGCTTTCCTGAAACCCGGCGTTCCGGGCGACCTGCGTCTCGCGGCACTTCGTCGCGCCTGGTCGGCCGACCCGGCCATTCGGGATTTCAAAGGCCTGGCGGAAAACGATTGGGACTTCACCGTTCCCAATGCGACGATGGGATTCGGTGAGATCGATCCCAACCTCGACGTAAAAAAAATGTTGGCCGACATGTTTGGCGAGACGCCACGCGCCGAGCCGTCTGCCGAACCGCCCGCGGTCGAACTGCCGCGCGCAACCGAACAACTCGCACAACCGCCGCAAGAATTGGGTTCGCCAGCGGACCGCGTCGCGCTCAATTCACCCGACGAGCCGTTGCGCATCGCGGAAACCGCCACGCCAAAGCAACTCGCAACTGCTGGTGAAGACCAAATTGTGCGTCGCGATACAAATGTTGCATCGCAA